>JBKKDW010000246.1:0-6973 GCA_046708025.1 Candidatus Limnocylindrales bacterium | reverse complement strand
CGTCGCCGAGCCGCTCGTTGAAGCTCGCGCCGAAGATGATGTTGGCCTCCGGATCGGCCGCCGCGCGGATCTCCTCGGCCGCCTCGGTCACCTCGTACAGGCTCAGGCTGGACGAGCCGGTGATGTTGAACAGGATCCCCTGGGCCCCCGCGATATCGACTTCCAGCAGCGGGCTGGCGATGGCCTGGCGCGCAGCCTCCACGGCCCGGTTCTCGCCCGACGCGCGGCCGATGCCCATGAGCGCGGAGCCGGCGTCCTTCATGATGGCCCGGACATCGGCGAAATCGAGGTTGATCAGGCCGGGCATCGTGATGATGTCGCTGATCCCCTGGACACCCTGGCGGAGCACGTCGTCGACGACCCGGAACGCGTCGAGGATGCTGGTGTTCTTCTGGACAACGTCCTTGAGCCGGTCGTTGGGAACCGTGATGAGCGTGTCGACCTGGGCCTTCAACTCCTCGGCCGCGCGCTCGGCGATCAGCTTGCGGCGCGCCCCCTCGAAGGAGAACGGCTTGGTCACCACGCCGATCGTCAGCGCCCCGCCTTCCTTGGCGATCTGGGCGACGACCGGTGCGGCCCCGGATCCGGTCCCGCCACCAAGCCCGGCGGTGATGAACACCATGTCGGAGTCGACGAGCGCCTGGCTGATCTTCTCGGAGTCCTCCTCGGCCGCACGCTGGCCGATGCTCGCGTCGCCGCCGGCGCCCAGACCGCGGGTGATCTTGTCCACGATCCGGATCTTGTGCGGGGCGTCGGCCTGGAGGAGCGCCTGGGCGTCCGTGTTGCAGGCGATGAACTCGACGCCCATCATCTCGGCCCGGATCATCCGGTTGACCGCGTTGCTGCCCCCGCCACCGACGCCGATGACCCGGATCAGGGCGAAGTTCTCGGAATCGGAACGCAACGGCATCGGGCTCTCCTCCGGCGACCCTCGGGGGGCCAACGACTGGTCTTTCGGCGGAACCCGCCTGGCGCTCCGGTGCCGTGACGGGTACGTGGATCGGACGGAGTATAGCGCCGGGCTCGGGTCGGAGCACCACCTGCGTGGAGCGGCGACGCCCTGCAGGGACGACCTGGCGGTGCACCGGCGCACCGCCGGGCGATCAACGGATGGCTACGGGAAGAAGCTCCTGAGCGCGTCGCGAAGACGACCCAGGCCGCCCCGCGCCGGGGCCGACTCGTAGCGGGTGGGCTCTCCCGCACCCAGGCTGGCGGCGCCCCACTGGAGCAATCCGACGGCCGTCGAATAACCCGGGTTGAGCAATGTGTCGACGAGTCCGCCGATGCCCGCCGGGGCGGCGACCCGGACCGGCATCTGGAGCACCTCCCGGCCCAGCTCGGCCGCGCCCGACAGCTGCGCGGCGCCGCCGGTCAGGATGATCCCGGCCGGCAGCATGCCGATCCCGGCGGCCTTGATCTCGTTGCGCATCAGCTCGAAGGTCTCGCGCATTCGGGCCTCGATGATCTGGCACACCTCGAGCCGGCTGACCGTCCGGCCGGCGTCCTCGCCCAGGACCGACACGCCGATTTCCTCGTCGTCGGTCAGCGCCCGCAGGTCGCACGTGCCATGCCGAACCTTCAGCTCCTCGGCCACCTGGAGGCTCGTCTTGAGGCCGATCGCGACGTCGTTGGTGACATTGGCGCCGCCGACCGGCAGGACCCGGGTGTGGACGGGCGAGCCGTCCTGGAAGAGCGCGAGGTCGATCGTGCCGGCCCCGAAGTCGGCGACACCGACGCCCAGCTCCTTCTCCGTCTCGGTCAGCACCGCATCCGCGGAGGCAAGCGCGTTAACCACCAGCTCGTCGATCTTGACCCCGGCGTTGGCCACGCACTTGGACAGGTTCTGGACCGCGGTCGCCGAGGCCGTGACGATGTGGGTCTCGACCTCCAGGCGCAGGGCGCTCATGCCGAGCGGATCCTTGACCCCTTCCTGGCCGTCGACCGTGAAACCCCTCCGCTCGACGTGCAGCACCTCGCGGTTCGACGGGATGGAAACCGCCCGGGCGACCTCGATCGCCCGGTTGACGTCCTCGCGGGTGACCTCGCGGTGGTGACCGGTGACCGCGACCTGGCCGGGCGAGTTGAGGCTCTCGACGTGTTGGCCGCCGACGCCGACGAAGGCGCGATCGATCTTCCAGCCGGACAGCCGCTCGGCCCGCTCGACCGCGTCGGCGATCGACCGAACGGTCTGGTCGATGTTGATCACGACACCCTTCTTGAGCCCGGACGCGGGCACCGTGCCGTGACCCATGATCGTCAGCCGGCCGTCGCGGCTCACCTCCCCGATGAGCGCGCAGACCTTGCTGGTGCCGACGTCGATGCCGACGAGGACCGCTTCTCGTTCCACCGTGTCGTCTGACTCCGTTCCGTATCGGGCCTACAGGAAGTGGCGCCGGATGAGGGCCACGTTATTGAAGATGCGCAGGCCGAAGGTGATCAGCGCCACCAGGTACAGATCGAGGCCGAGGCGATCGCCGATGAAGGTCAGGAGGACCGCCACGATCGCGTTGACCAGGAACCCGCTGATGAAGATCCGATTGTCGTAGACCCCGTCGAGCTCTGCCCGGACCGCACCGAGGACCGAATCGAGCGCGGCGAGAATCGCCACGGCCGAGTATCGGCTGAACTCGAAGCTGACGTTGACGTTGAGGACCAGGCCGCCCAGGACGCCCGCGAGGAGCCCGAGCAGCGGTAGCAGCACGTGGTGGTCGCCCTCGCTCCGATGGTTTGGGCAAGGCTACTCGACCGCGCCTGAGCGCGCCAACCCGGAGCGCACGCACATGGCGCATCGATCAGCGCGAGCCGCTCGGCGCGACGCTCGGTGTGGCGCTCGCCCGCGGGGTGGGCTTGCGGACATACGTCCCTTCGGTTTCGGATGCGAGGATGACCCGCGCAATCAGGGGTTCGCGCCCGATCAGCAGGCTGCGCAGGAGGCGCACCTGGCCCGGGATGAGCTCGGTGGTGCGCAGGCTGGGCGTATAGAAGCCGAAGATCGCGATCCAGCCCTGTGGATCGGCCCGGACGACGAAGCCGTGCTCGTCGGTGACCCGGACCCGCAGCGCTCGGGCCGCACTGCCCAGGTCGCCCGGGACCAGCGAGGCGAGGCGCGTGGCGGCGTCGACGTCTTGGGGATCGAGGCGCAGCCCGACCGACAGGCCGGCCGACGCGGCGCGCCGGTCGTCTATCACCGACAGCTCGGCTGCCTGCGCCGGTGGCTCGTCGCCCAGGCGCCCGAACAGGTCTCCCGCCCCATCCGCCAGATAATGCCGCGCGCCGACCTTCCAGACCACGACCGGCACGCGTTCGCGCAGGCTGACCAGCAGGGTTCCGGGAAGCTCCACCCCGACCCGCGCCTCGGCCACGGTCGGTAGCGCCTCGAGGGCCACCCTGAGCGGCTCGGTCGAGAGGTTGAACAGGTTCTCGCCGCGCGCGTTGGCGACCGCATCCTCGGCCGCCGCCGGGTCCGTGTAGACGGCACCGTCCACCTGGAGCCGCGTGTATTCGAATGCGGAGGAGGCGCCGACCCCGTAGATCGCACCGGCCGACGCGAGCATCGCCAGGGCCGCGCCGGCGCGAACGACCGAAAGCCTGGCCGAGGCGCGCCGGACTGGTCGCGTCCGCCGGGTCGAGACGGGCGGCCGGGTCCGCCGGGCGGCCGGGCCGCCGGTCATCGTGGCAGCTCGTCCGGGCTGAGCCGCTGCCTGGTGCGTGCGGCGTGTCGCTCCAGCCCGAGCTCCACGATCCGGCTGCACACGGCCGCGAAGGAGTGACCACCTTCGGCCGGGAGCATCGGGAAGAGGCTGATCGGGGTAAAGCCCGGGATGGTGTTGATCTCGGACAGGTAGATCGAGCCGCCGACCATCAGGAAGTCGATCCGGGCGAAGCCCTCTGCGCCAACGGCGCGATAGGCGTCACGGGCGATCTTGAGGATGGTCGCCCGCTGGGGGTTGGTCAGCTCGGCTCGCAGCGACGTCGCCGACAGGCCGGCCGTGTACTTGGCGGCGTAGTCGTAGAACTCGTGGCCGGAGGTGATCTCGCCCGGGCCGTACAGCTCGAGGCGGGCCGGATCGTTGCCGATGACCGCGACCTCCAGGTCGCGGGCGCCGGGCAGGTACGTCTCGGCGAGGACGAGCGTATCGAAGCGGAAGGCCGTCCACAGGGCGTCGTCCAGCTCGGACGGCCCGTGGACCACGGTCATGCCGACCGAGCTGCCCAGGCGAGCGGGCTTGACCATCAGGCGGGGATCGGCGGCCCCGGAGGCGAACGCTTCGAGCTCCGCGCGTACGCTCCCTGGATCGGCTGACCAGCGGCTCGCCCGGATCTCGCGCCAGTCCGCGACCGGCAGGCCGATCCCGCGGCACAGCCGCTTGAACAGCGTCTTGTCCATGCCGATCGCCGATGCTGCCACGCCCGACCCGGTGTAGGCCAGCCCGACGGCCTCGAGCAGCGCCTGGACAGTCCCGTCCTCGCCGTACGGGCCGTGCAGAGCGATCGCCACGACCGGGGCGGGGCGCGCCCGGGCGAGTCGCTCCAGCGCCGCGCCGACGGCGAGCGGACCCTGGGCCCCGAGGCCGGTCGGGTGGTCGTAGGCAGCAGCCGGCCGATCGTCGCGACGGTGCTCGGGCGGCAGCCACCACCAGCCGCCGTCGAGATCGAGCAGGACCTGCTCGACCGGGTGGCCCGCGCCGGCCAGGGCGGCAGCGATCGCCGTCCCCGATACGATCGAGACGTCGTGTTCCGCCGACGGGCCGCCGAGCAGCACCGCGACCGATGGCCGGTCAGTCACGGCGCCGCATGCTGGCCCGCCCAGCCGGTCCAATCGCCGATGAACTCGATCTCGAAGGCCAGGGCCAGGCCGAACTTCGCCTGGACCTCGGCCTGGACCCGTTCGGCCAGGCGGCGGACGTCGCTGGCACTGCCCTTCTGGTCATTGACGATGAAGTTGGCGTGCTTGTCCGACACGACCGCACCGCCGATCCGCAGGCCCTTGAGCCCGGCCGCTTCGATCAACCGACCGGCCGACTCTTCCAGCGGGTTGCGGAAGACGCTGCCCGCCGACGCCTGGCCGATCGGCTGGTGCGCCTGGCGCCAGCGGCGGATCTCGTCGAGGCGCTCCTTGATGGCCTCGGGTGTGGCCGGGGAGAGCTGGAACGTCGCCTCCAGGATCAGGTCCGCCGGGCCGCCGGGCGGGTCCCCGGCCGGACCGTGCTTGAACCGGCTATCGCGGTAGGCGAAGGCAAGGTCTGCGCCCGGGATCACCCCTTCGGTCCCGTCGGCGGCGAGCACGCGCGCCGAATCCAGCACGGTTGCGACCTCGCTGTCGTGGGCGCCGGCGTTGGCCCAGACCGCCCCGCCCACCGTGCCCGGGATGGCTAGCCCGAATTCGAGGCCGGTCAGTCCGGCGCGCTGGGCCTCGGTCGCGGCACGCGCCATCTGCACCCCGGATTCGGCGCTGTAGCGGGTACCATCCACCCGTGATCCCTCGGCTCGAACCTGGATCACCAGCCCGCGGACACCGGCATCGGCGATGACCACGTCGCTTCCCCGCCCCAGAATCAGGTGCGGGATCGAACGGGCGCGCGCGAAGCGCACCAGGGCGCGCAACTCGAAGGCGTTGTGCGCGGTGGCGAACAGGTCTGCGGGACCGCCGACGCGCATCGTGGTGAACCGCGCGAGCGGCTCGTCCCGCGAGGTCTTGACCCCGATCCGGCGCTGAATGTCGGTCCCGGTCGCGATCGGATCGAACGCCGGGGTCATGCCCGTCGTCATGGGGTGCCGGCGCCACGGGCGAGGCGTTCGATCCAGGCCACGTCAGGCAACGGCCGGCGCTCGGCGGCGGCCAGCACGAGCGCGGCCACGGCAGCGGCCGCCCCCGGCCGGCCCAGTGAGCGGGCCGCCGCCGACATCCCCAGGTGAGCCCGTGGATCGTCCAGCAGGGCGGCCGCATCGACCAGCACGGCGGCATCGAACGCCGCGTCGTCGACCAGGCGCGCGGCTCCGGCCTCGACCAGGCTGGCCGCGTTGGCCCGCTGGTGGCCGGCAGCGTGCGGGTAGGGCACCACGATCATCGGCAGGCCGAGCGCGGCAGCCTCGGCCAGGGTCGACGCACCGGCTCGCCCGACGAGAAGGTCGGCGGCGGCCAGGGCGGACAGCATCTCGTCGCGCAGGAACGGGTACGGCCGGTAGCGCCGACGGGCCGATTCGGGCAGTGCCTCGCGGCCGGCCAGGGCGGCCGGGTAGCCGTCCTCACCGGTAACGTGGATCACCGTCACCCGATCGACCAGGCGGGGCAGCGCCTCGGCCACCGCGGCATTGAAGCGGACGACCGTCTGCGAGCCACCGAAGATCAGCACGACCCGTTCGCCCGGCGCGATGTCGAGACGGCGGCGGGCGGCCTCGAAGTCGACCGCGCGAACGTCGCGAATGGGCGTGCCGGTGACGAAGCAGGGTCGGCCCGCTGCCGAGCCGGCAAGGGCGCGGCAGGTCGCCTCGAAGGAGACCGCGATCACCGCTGCCAGGCGCGCCGTCGCGCGAACCGCCCGACCCGGGATCACGTTGCCGTCCCACAGCACGACCGGGATCCGCAGCAGCGCGGCCGCCAGGAGCACCGGCACCGCGACGTAGCCACCGGTGGCGAAGATCGCGGCCGGCCGTTCGCGCACCAGGATGGCCGCCGCCTGGGGCACCGACGCGGCCAGGCGGATCGGATCGAGGACGGCGTGGACGTCGGCTGCGGCCGTCCGCAGCGAACGCGCCGCGAGCCGTCGCAGCGGGATGCCGGCCGTCGGGACCAGGCTCACCTCCAGCCCGCGATGGCCGCCCAGCCAGTGCAGCTCCGGCGGGTCAGGACGGGCGCGCAGCGACCACGCGACGGCGAGTGCCGGGTAGATGTGTCCGCCCGTCCCGCCGCCCGCGATCAGCAGTCGCATCGTCGTTCCATGTCCCCTTCCTGACCGTTTCGCGCGAGATCGAG
>JBKKDW010000245.1:0-3208 GCA_046708025.1 Candidatus Limnocylindrales bacterium | reverse complement strand
CGTCAGGTTGAAGCCGATGAACATCAGCACGAACTGGACCTTGCCGAGGCCCTCGTTGAGCATCCGGCCGGTCATCTTCGGGAACCAGTAGTAGAGCCCGGCCATCACCCCGAACACGGACCCGCCGAACAGGACGTAGTGGAGGTGGGAGACCACCCAGTACGTGTCGTGCAGCGCGAAGTCGACCGGCACCGCCGCGCTGAACGCCCCGTTGATCCCGCCGATCAGGAACATGCTCAGGAAGCCGAGTGCGAACAGCAGCGGAGTGGCCAGGGTGAGCTTGCCGCGCCACAGGGTGAAGATCCAGTTGAACATCTTGACCCCGGTCGGCACCGCGATCAGGAAGGTCACCAGGCTGAAGAACGGCAGGTAGACCGCGCCACTGGTGAACATGTGATGGGCCCAGACAGAGAAGCCGAGCGCGCCGATGCCCGCGGTCGCGAAGACGAACGCCTTGTAACCGAACAGGGGCTTTCGGCTGAAGACGGGCAGGATCTCGCTGATCATGCCCATCGCCGGAAGGATCATGACGTAGACCGCTGGGTGCGAATAGAACCAGAAAATGTTCTGGTAGAGGATCGCGTCGCCGCCCACCCGCGGGTCGAAGAATGAGCCGCCGTAGTTGCGATCGATGAACAGCATGATCAGCGCGCTGGTGATCACCGGCGTCGCCATCAGGACGAGGACCGATGTGACCAGCATCGTCCAGACCAGGATCGGCATCCGGAACAGGGTCATCCCCGGTGCGCGCATCTTGAAGATGGTCACCAGGAAATTGATCGCGCCCAGGATGGAGCTGGTTCCGATCAGGACCAGGCCAACGATCCACAGGTCCTGACCGGAGCCGACTGCGGCCAGAGGTCGGTCCTCCGACAGCGGTGGGTAGCTTGTCCAGCCGGCGGCCGCCGTTCCTCCGGTCACGAATCCGAGCAGCAGCAGGATCCCGGCCAGCGGCAGCATCCAGAACGACATTGCGTTGATCCGCGGGAAGGCCATGTCCGGCGCACCAATCTGGAGCGGCACGATGTAGTTCCCGAAGCCGGCCAGGACGGGGATGATGAACACGAAGATCATGAACGTCGCATGCATCGAGAACAGCTCGTTGTAGGTCGAGTCATTCACGAACTGGAGACCTGGCTGAGCCAGCTCCGCGCGCACCACGAGGACCATGATCCCGGCCAGGAAGAAGAAGACGAACGAGTTGATCAGGTACATGATCCCGATCTTCTTGTGATCGGTCGTCGTCAGCCACGCGTACAGGCCGCTCCGGTAGGCAGTGGCAGCGGGCGTCAGCGCGGTCGTCGCCATCTGAAGCTCCTTATTCGACCGTCAGGCTGCCGGTCATGGTCGGGTGAACGGTACACACGAAGGCGTAGGCACCTGCCTCGAGCGGCGGCACGTCGTAGGTTCGCTTGTCGGGTCCGTTGAAGATCTCGCCCTTGAAGACCTCCGAGCCGGTCGGTGAGCCCTCGTGAACCGCGACGTTGTGGGGAACGCCGGCGTCCTTGTTGTCGAACACGATCTGCAGCGGCGCACCGGCCGGGGCGCTCAGGGCGGCCTGCTCGAAGGCGATGTTGACGGCGCTGACATCGATGACCACGCCGGCCTCGCCGCTGGGTCGGGGCGGCGGCGTGACGGAGGCTGCGGCGACCTTCGCCTCGAGCCAGGCATCGAAGTCAGCCGCGGCCAGCGCATGGACGTCAAACAGCATGATTCGGTGGCCGGACCCGCACAGCTCCGCGCACTGGCCACGGAAGGTCTGGCCGGCGTCGGCTTCGTTGACCTTGAAATCGAACTGGTTGACCCGCCCCGGGACGACGTCACGCTTGAACAGGAACTGTGGGACGTAGAAGGCGTGGATGACGTCCTGGCTGGTCATCGTCAGCTGGACCGTGCGGCCGGCTGGCACGGCCATGCCGCCGTCCTCGCCCGTCGGCAGGCTCTGCGTGTAGAGCACGGTCTGGCCGTCGTCGGCCAGGTAGTCGAACTGCCACTGGAACTGTCCCGCGACGGCCCGGATCCTGGTATCGGGATCGGTGGCCGGGGTGTCGACCGCGTTGAGCGTCTGCCACGAGACGACGAACAGGAAGACGACGATGATCGTGGGCACGATCGTCCAGGTCAGTTCGGCCAGGTTGTGGCCATGGGTCTGCACCGGCAGGGTGTCGTCGCCCGGTTTTCGCCGGTAGCGGATGACTGACCAGATGATCAGCCCTTCCACGATCACGAAGATGGCCACTGCGATGATGAACACGATCGTGTACAGGTCGCGGATCTGGGCGCCCTGTTCGGTCACCGCGATCGGCGGGTAGAGCCCGTCGATGAAGGACTGACCCTCTCCCAGGAGATCGAAACCCAGCAACGTCGCCGCAATCCCGATCACGATCAGGAGGGCGATGCCGCCGATCGCGACAAGCGTGCCTGACGTGGGGCGCGCCCTGGGGGAGCTCGACATCGAAGTCCTCGAGGATGGCTACGCGCCCGAACGGGCGCACGACCGGGCGCTCGGGGAGGCGATTCTCACCGCCATGCCGGAGCGCGGTCATTCTACCCGGAGCGCGCGCGTCTCGCGCGGGTTCGACCAGCGTGCGGGAGCGCGGATACGAGCCCAGGTACCTGCCCCAATCGGTCGCACCCGGACGAGTTCATGCGACCATGCCACCGATGGGCCGAACGTCGTGGATTCACCGCCTCCTGGCTGTCGCGTTCGTGGCCGCCGGCATCGCCGCAGTGGCTGCACCGGCGATGGCCCATGGGTCTGCCCCGCAGGAACCCCCGACGATCGGTCCGTTGCTCCTCGGCTGGACCTTCGAGCCACTGCCGACCCTTGCCATCGCCGCCACCACCGGCTGGTGGCTCTGGGCGGTCCGGCGGGTTGACGCCGCTCACCCGGCAAACCCGGTGCCGCGCCGGCGAACCGTGGCCTTCCTCGCGGCGATGGTCGCACTGTCGTTCGCGCTCCTGTCCGGGATCGAGCGCTACGACGCGACCCTCTTCTCCATCCACATGGTGCAGCACGTGCTGCTGGTGCTGGTCGCTGCGCCGCTGATCGCCCTGGCCGCCCCGGTCATCCTGATCCTGCGGCTCAGCTCCCGCTGGACTCGCCGGCGGCTGATCCTGCCGATCCTGCTCTCGCGCGTGATGCGAATGCTTGCCTTCCCGGTGGCCGCCTGGCTCATCTTCGCCGCGGTCATGTGGGCCAGCCACT
>JBKKDW010000244.1:0-12063 GCA_046708025.1 Candidatus Limnocylindrales bacterium | reverse complement strand
CTGGGCGATCGCGCTGGTGGGAGCAGCTTTGGTGACGCTTGGGGCCAGCGTTGTCGGGCTGCCATTTGTTGCCTTCTCCGGGGGACCGCGCCTGGCTAAGCACGACTCGACCCTGGACTGGCTCACCCGCTGGCGGTTCGGGGTGCTGGGCTGGGCCAACGCGGCGGCCGCGGCCGCACCGAAGGCGGACGTCTACCACGGCCACGACCTGACCGCGCTGCCCGGGGCGGTCAAGGCCAGCCGGCGGAACGGCGGGTCCGTGGTCTACGACAGCCACGAGTCCTTCCTGGATGCCGGAACGACCTCCAATCGGCCCTGGTGGGGCCGGGCGATCCTGGGCCGTTACGAGCGTCGGATGGCCAGCCACGCCACGGCGTTGGTGACGGTCAACCGCTCCCTCGGCGAGCTGCTCGGGGCACGCTTCGGCATCTCCCGCGTGGTCGTCGTCCACAACTGCCCGGCCCGCTGGGAGGCGCCGGGCGAACGTCCGGATGTGCTTCGCCAGGCGACCTCGCTGCCGCCGGAGACGCCGATCGCGCTCTACCACGGGGCGTTTTCGGCGCACCGTGGCCTGGAGGAGCTCGCCGACGCGATGCTGGTGCCCGGCATGGAGGCAGTTCACGCCATCTTCCTCGGCTACGGGAGCCTGGAGGCCGCCCTGCGCGAGCGTGCTGCGGAACCGCGCTACGGCGGGCGTCTCCATGTGCTCCAGGCGGTCCCGCCGGACGTTCTTCCGGCCTGGGTCGCCTCGGCCGACGTCGGGGTCATGGCGATCCAGGCGAACACGCTCAACCACCGCCTGTCGAGCCCCAACAAGCTGTTCGAATCGCTTGCGACCGGCTTGCCGGTCGTGGTCAGCAACTTCGTGGAAATGCGCCGGATCGTGCTGGAAGACCCAGATGGACCGCTTGGCGCGGTGTGTGATCCGGCCGATCCCGGGTCGGTGGCGGTCGCGATTCGTTCGATCCTGGACCGCAGCCCGGCCGAGCGCGATGCACTCCGGGCGAGCTGCCTGCGCGCTGCCCACGAGCGCTGGAACTGGGAGACCGAGGCGACCCGCCTGGTCGCGCTCTACGAGTCGCTGGCGCTCGAAATGGCGGGCTGAGGCAGGGCCTGGGTCGCGCTCGGTCGACCGAGGCGCTCCACCCGGAGACCGGCGGCCCGCGCCACCGCCACGTCAACCACCGCCCTCGTGTCGTAGACGAGCGTGCCATGCATCACGGTGGCCAGCGCCGGCCAGTCGAGCTCGCCGTAGTCGGCCCATTCGGTAGCCACCACGACCGCGTCGGCGTCCCGGACCGCATCGAGTGACGTGGACGCGACATCCAGCAGGGGATCGGCCAGCCGCGCCCGCGGCCCGGCGCGCGGGTCATGGGCGAGGACCCTGGCGCCGGCCGTGCGAAGGGTCGCGGCCAGGGCGAGCGCAGGCGAGTCTCGAACGTCGTCCGTATTCGCCTTGAACGCCAGCCCGAGCAATCCGATCCGGCGTCCGGCCAGCGAGCCGGGCCCGCCCAGCAGGCCCTCCAGGTGCACGATGATCTCACGCTGGTGAACGGCGTTGGACTTATGGACGGCCGAGAGCAGCGGCGCCTCCACATCCAGGGCCACCGTCTGGAGCGCGATCGCGACGGCCTGTTCGGGGAGACACGAACCGCCGATCCCGGGGCCCGGACGCATGAATGCCGTCCCGATCCGGCTGTCGAGACCGATCCCGGCAATCACCTCCTCCACGTCCGCCCCGGTCGCATCGGCAACCCGGGCGAGCTCGTTCGCAAACGCGATCTTCATCCCGAGATACACGTTCGAGCCAAGCTTGATCAAGGTCACCGAGCGAGCGTCGGCCACCAGGGCCGGGGCGCCGAGCGGCGCGTAGAGATCGAGCACGGACTGGGCGGCCGCGGCGTCGCGCGGTTCGAGCCAGCCGGTGACGACCCGGTTCGGCCGATCGAAGTCCTCGAGCGCCTGGCCCTCGCGCATGAACTCGGGATTGGTGACCATCGACGGTCGATCCGGGCGTCCAGCAACGAGCGCGGCGAGCCGGCCCGGTCCATCAAGGGGCAAGGTCGAGCGAACCACGATGACGTGCCCCGACCCGACCCTCGTCAGGAGGCGGGCGATCGCCTGCTCGACCTGAACCATAGATAGCGGTCCGTCCGGTCCGGTCGGTGTGTTGACGCAGACGAACGTGAACGGGGCGTCGGGCGGCGGGTCAAGCTCGGTGGTGAACGTCAGCGAGCCGTCCGCCAGGCCGTCGGCGATGGCCTCGGTCAGGCCTGGCTCGAAGACCGGGGGTCGGCCCTCGCTGAGGTCGGCGATCCGGACAGGGTCAAGGTCGGCGACCGTGATGCGATGGCCAAGCCGCGCGAAGCCGACCGCGGTGACCAGGCCAACATGGCCGGCACCGACCAGGAAGAGGTGCACGAGGCGGAACGATAGCATCCGGCGCCCGAACATCGTGGCGGGGGCTTCGCCGGGACGTCGTCCGCTACACTCGCCGCCGTGCCTGACGAGATCGTGCCCCAGCGCTGCGTGGTCGTCCTGCCGTCCACCGGGGAGTTCGACTCGCGAACCTACCGGATCGCGCGCACCCTGCACGAGCGTGGCCATGACGTGACCGTCCTGGCTCGCTGGAAACCGGGTCTGGCTCGGCGCGAAATCCATCCGGTCGGTTATTCGATCCTGCGGGTGGAGGCGACGGCGCTGGACGGCGTACCGCTTCAGGCGTTGACCCTGCCGATCCTGCGCGCCCTGCGGCTTGCGGCGCGCCCGATCCTGGGCCCAGTTCAGGGCCAGGACAGCGCTGCCCATGAACCCGTGGCCGACAACGCCGATTCCGGCTGGGCCCACCCGGCCGCCCGGGACCCCGGCCGCCTGCGCGGCTACGTTCGCCGGGCCCGGATCTTCCTGATGATCCGCAGCCATCGTCGGCGCGCGCTCGAGGTCGCCCCGGCGGCCGACGTCTACCACGGGATGGCCTACATGGGCATCTCGGTTGCCCTCGCGCTCGGGCGCCGGCACAAGGCCAGGGTGGTCTACGACTCGCGCGACATCTACATGGTTGCGGCCAACCTGGCCCGCCTGCGCGGCCCGATCAAGGCCGTCCTGGGGCGCCTGGAGCGCGGCTGGGCCCGCGCCGCCGATCGCGTGTTCACGGTCAATCGGCCCTATGCCTCGGAGCTGGCCCGGCGCTTTGGCGTGCTGATGCCGGCCATCGTGATGAACTGCTCGTACCGGTTCTCGTCGCCGGCGCCGCGGCCCCGTCGCTTCCATGAGCGGCTCGGCCTGGATGCCCAGACCAGGGTCGTGCTCTACCACGGCGGCTTCTCGGCCGGACGCGGTGTCGAGCAGTTGATCCAGGCGATCCATCTGGTGCCGACCAGTGTCCTGGTGGTGATGGGCTATGGCGCTCTCGAGGCCGACTTCCGTGCCGCGGCAGCGCACCCGAAGAACACGGGCAGGGTCCACCTGCTGCCCGCCGTCCCTCCCATCGAGCTGCTCGACTGGGTCGCCTCGGCCGACGTCGTCGGGGTGCTCTTCCAGCACGACACGCTCAACAACTACCTCTCGACGCCGAACAAGTTCCTGGAGGCGATGGGCGCGGGCGTGCCGACGGTCTGCTCGGACCACCCCGGTATGGCCCCGATCGCGCTCCAGACAGGCTGCGGTATTCCGGTCGATCCGAGCGATATCGACGCGATCGCGGTGGCCATCCGCTCGATCGTCGATGCGCCGCCCGACGCGCGATCGGCCATGCGGGCGCGCGCCCTGGCGGCCGCCCACGATACCTACAACTGGGAGAGCCAGGTCCAGGTGCTGTTAAGCGAATACACTCGGCTGACCGGTCGCCGCTGGTGAGCGGGTCGGCGTCGTCGCGAGGCCGCCGCCCCCGCGCCGTCCTGCTGGTGGCCAATACCGCCGCCCCCTACTCGCGGGGTCTGCGCGTTGCCCGCAGCCTGGCCGAAGCGGGCTGGCGAGTCGAGATCGCCGCCCTCGCCGGCGACCGGGCCCCCGAAGCGGAGCGCGACGGCAACATCGACATCCGACGGTACACGCCGAGCGGGCCATTCAGGCGCTGGGTCGGCCAGCCCCCGCCACCGCGCCCGCCGACGAAACTGCTACAAGTCGTCGCCCTCAACGCCGACAAAGCACTCAAGGTCGCCCTCTGGCCGCTCCACGTGCGCGCCTGGTGGCGGACCCTGCGGCGCGAGCTCGCGCCGGCCGATCTCTATCACGCCTTCGGGATCCTGACCCTGCCGGTCGCGCTCGACCTCGCTGGCGCCGCACGGCGAGCTGGACATCGTGGCCTGGTCGTCTACGACGTGATCGACGCAATCCTCGACTCGAACAACTACCAGGGCGTGCCCGCTCCGCTCCTTGCCCGCTACCGGCGCAAGGAGGCCGGCTGGGTCAGTCGCGCTGACGCGGTTGTGACCGTCAACGACGCCCTGGCCGATCATTGCTGGCGTCTCTGGCCGTTCCGCGAGCGCCCGACGGTCCTGCTCAACGGTCAGCCGCGCTGGACGCCGCCGGCGGAGCGGCTCGACCTGATCCGCGCGGCGGTCGGGTTGCCCGGCGAGCGCCGAATCGTCCTGTTCCTGGGCAAGCTCGGGCGTCAACGTGGCCTGGAGATGGCCGCCGAGGCGGTGGTCCGGCTGCGTGACGCCGCGCTCGTGATGCTCGGCGCGAGCGTCAATCCGACGTGGGCGGCCGCCCTGCATGCGAAGTCGAGCGATCCTCGCCTCGCCGGCCGTCACGTCGTCCTGCCGCCGGTCCACCCGGATGAGGTTCGGTCGTGGGCCGCGTCGGCTGACGTCTCGATCATCGCGGTGCCGGCCAACTCGCTGAACCAGCGCCTCTCCACACCGAACAAGTTCTGGGAGAGCCTGGCCGCGGGGACACCGGTCGTGATCGGCAAGGATCTGGAGGTGATGCGCGCGATCGTCGAGGAGCACCGCCTTGGCTCCGTGGCCGACCCCGCGGATCCCGACGACCTCGCGCGTGCGTTGCGTCTCGTGCTCGAGCAGCCAGCGGCGGATTACGCGGCGATGCGGGATCGATGCCTCGCGGTCAGCCGTGAGCGGTACAACTGGGAGACGGCGGTCCAGCCGTACCTGGAGCTGGTCACGGGCCTCACGTCGAGGGGCGCGTCAGCGGCCGGCCCCTGATCCCGGGCCACTGGCGTCCGGCCGGCGGAAGAGGACGATCTTGCTCGACGGCGCCGCACCCAGCGCGAGGACGAGGCGGTCGAGGAGCAGCATCAGAGGACCGATCCACCGAATGCTTCGTGGCGATGACTTCGCCCGACGCGCGACCCAGCGCCACCATCGGAGGTAGCGGTCGTACGCCGCGCGTGAGCTCGCCTCGATCGGGTTGTTGGCCATTGCGAGCGCGCCACGCAGCTCAACCAGTTCCAGGCCCGCGGCGAGGAGTGCGTCGCGGTACGCGCCGAATGCACGGGCACGCGACGTCTGTGTTTCCGTGGGCGGGCGTTCGTATGACGGGTCCACCAGGATCGGCTCGACGAGGATGAGCCGGCCGCCCGGTGCGACCAGCGCCGCGATGCTTCCCAGCGCACGCTGGAATGCCTCCTCCTCGGTCAGGTGGAGCAACACGTTCATCACCGAAACCAGGCCATAGGACCCTGCTGGGAGTCCCGGTTCGGGCGCACCGATGTCCGACGCGACGAACCGGTCCCCACGAGCGCCGAACGCCGTCTCGAGGCGCTCAACCGCAGCTGGCACGAGGTCGCAGCCATCCACCCGCGGCACACCCAGGTTGTGCCAGACCCGAACCCAGTAGCCGGTTCCCGCTCCGACGTCGAAGACCGAGGTCACGCCGTCGAGAATGTCATGCCGACGAACGAACCAGCGGACGCGCCGTTCGAGAGCCTTGTACAGCCAGGCGTTGAGGTCCGCGGGCAGGCCGGACTGGCCGACGCCCGACAGGTCGCCCCGGGCATGCAGGCGCGTCCAGTGGTCGCGCGGGTCGTATGACATGGCCGCCATGGTGGCATAGCGGTCAGCGCGGGGGCCTCGCCTCGGCGTCCCAGCGATCGGCCAGCCAGCGGAGGGCACCTGGGGCGAGCCGGGCGCGTTTCGGGTGGAGCCGGCCAACGAAGGCGGCCGCCGGGGCATCGATCGCGACGATCTCAACCGGTCCGCCGTGGCCGGTTGGTCGGGGCGCGCCGAAGATCGCCTTCGCCAGGAGCTCGTCGGCCGTCGGCGCCTGCTGGAAGAACGCTCGTTCCAGCCGGGCGAGCGGGCCCCGGCCTCGCGGGCGGCGTTTGGGCGGTGGGACCGGCTCCGCCTCAACGACGGTCACGACCGCGTTGGCGTCGGCGCTTGGGTCGTCGGCCGGGCCGATCGGCGCCGGCAGGACCAGGACGAGCCGGGCCTGGAGCTCGACCGGCAGTTCGGCCACGAGGCGACGCGCCTGATCTCGGCCGGTCGCGAGGAGGAGGTACGGCAGGTCCGCAGCGCGGGACGGTGCCGAGGTGCCGGCTTCTGTCGACGTCGTCGCTCCGGCTTCCGCGATCGCGCTTCGGTACAGTTCGATGGTCCGCTGCGCGATCGCTGCCTCCCCGATGACGTCGATCAGCCGCTCGCTCGCCCCCGCGGCGCTCACGCCGAGGGGACCCACCAGGGCGCGTTCGATGGCGGCCGCGAACGCCTCGGAATCATCGGCCTCCGCAACCTGACCGTAGCCTCCAGACAGCTCGATGATCCAGGGCACGCCGCCGGATCGCCGGGCGGCAACCGGCAGGCCGGACAGGATCGCCTCCGCGGCGGCCAGGCCGAACGTCTCGGACGGGCTGGGATGAACGAAGACGCCGGCACGGGCCATCGCGGCTGCGACTCCCGCGCGATCGAGCCAGCCGTCGAACGCCACGGCCGTCGCCACGCCGAGCGAGTCCGCGAGGGTCGCCCAGCGCACGCGCTCGCCAGCCGTGCGTTCAGCGCCGACGAGCCGGAGGTGCACCCCCGGCCGCGAGGCCCGCACCAGCGCGAAGGCCCGCAGCAGGACCTCGATCCCCTTGTGCGCACCGAGCGAGCCGACCCACAGCAGCTCGTCCGGATCGCGTCGGGAAGGATCCGCGAGTTGGAACTCGCCCACGGCGACCGGGTTTGGCAGCAGCCCGACCCGATCGGAAGAGACCCCCAGGACGCGCGCGACACGGCCCGCCAGGGACGGACTGACGGCCAACAAACGGACGCCCGGCCCCAGCAGGCTTCGATAGTGATCGATGGCGACGCGGTCGGCGAGCTCGGCCTCGATCGTGCTCGCATGCTCGCTCACGACGACCGGAATCCCCAGCTCCCGCCCGACCGCAGCGGCGACGACCCCATCCGGCAGGCCGGTGTGGGCGTGGATCAGGTCGGGCCGCCATTCCGCGATCAGCCGCCGGACGAACGGCCGGAACGCGTCCAGGTGGTCCTCGACGAGGGCCGCGGCATCATCACTACCCGGCCGCCGGACCACCGGCAGGCGAGCCACGGCCACCCCGGGCGCCCCGTACGTGACGGGAGTCACGAACAGCGCGGCCGGCGTTCCCACCTGATCAAAGGCGGCGCGGGCCGGCGCCCGATCCGCATCGCGCCGCTCGACTCGCCCTCGGACCAGCACCCGATCGAACGACACGATCCGTGCGTTGACGCCGGCCGCGACCGTGGCACGCACCAGGTCGGCGACGAACGACCCGCGCCCCGGCGAATCGTGCGACGGATACCAGCGGGCGACCGTCAGGACGCGCAATGTCTGCACGCGCGGTGACCCTAACCGATCAGCTGGCTTCCGGCCGTGTCCGGCGGGAGCGCTCCGCCGCCCGCCGTCTCGAGCGCGCGTGCAATCGCCGCCTCGCGCTCGGCCTTCGCCAGGCGCGAGTGCTCCTTGTGGATCGCGACAACATCGGCCGGATCGCCCTCCGCCACGATCCGGCCCTTCTGGAGCAGGATCGCCCGGTTGCAGAACTCGACGACCCAGTTCATGTCATGGGTCACGAAGACGACACCCTTGGCCTGTCGGACGAGCTCGAGCACGCGAGCCTTCGACTTCGCCCGGAAGACTTCGTCGCCGGTGGCCAGGACCTCGTCGAGGAGCAGGATATCGGGGTCGACGGAGGTCGCGATCGAAAACCCGAGGCGCGCGCGCATCCCGGATGAATAGGTCCGGATCGGCGCATCGATGAAGGGCCCGAGGTCGGCAAACTCGATGATCCCGGGCGTCCGCTCGGCCATCTCCCGACCCTGGATGCCCAGGAACGCACCGGCCAGCCGGATGTTCTCGCGGCCGGTCAGCTCCTGGTCGAAGCCGGCGCCCAGGGTCAGCAGGCTGGAGATGAGACCGTCCACCTCGACCGAACCCTCGGACGGCAGGATAATCCCGGCCAGCACCTGGAGGAGCGTGCTCTTGCCGGCGCCGTTTGGCCCGATGACCGCCAGCGATTCGCCGTGGACCAGGTCGAAGCTGACCTCGCGCAGCGCCCAGAATTCGTCTGCCGGCTGGCGGACGAAGAGGTTGACGAAGGAGCGATGGAGGGTCGTCTTGCGGGTGAAACGAAGGCTGTACTTGACCCCGACGCCCTCGACCCGGATCGCCGTCCGGGCGTTCGGCAGCGGGTCGGCGGGATGGGCTGGGCTGATCTCCGCGGCCACCCTCAGAGGACCTTGGCGAAGGCAGGCTCGACGCGTTTGAACATGAGGGTGGTCAGGGCGAGGAGCACGAGCGAGCCCGCGAGCAGGGCGGCCAGCCCGGTCCATTCGGGCAGTCGTTCGCTGTAGATCACGTCTCGGTAGGCGGTAAACAGGATCGCGAACGGGTTGGCGAGCAGGATCTGGCCTACGACCGGAACGCTTGCTGTGGCCGTCCGAAGGTCCTCGATGGCATACAGCCCCGGCGAGAGGTAGAACCACAGGCGGAGGGCGTGGCGCGACAGGTTGCCGACGTCGCGGTAGAACACGTTGAGGGCCGCGAGGCCAACGGCCAGGGCCAGGTTGAGGAAGAACTGCACGAGGGCGATGACTGGAATCAGGGCCAGCGTCATCGAAAGCCGGTCCCGATAGAGCAGCAGGATCAGGGCGGCCAGCGGGATGAACCCGAACACGAAGTTGACGACGCCGGCGCCCGCCGAGGCGACCGGCAGGACCAGCTTCGGGAACTGGATCTGGCGGATCAGGCGATCCGCTCCGGTGACCGAGGTGATGGCGTCCTGGACGGTCGATTGGAACCACTTCCAGGGCAGGATCGCGGCAAAGATGAAGAGCGGATAGTCCGGAACCGCGCGGTCGAAGACAACCGACACGAGCACGACATAGACGGCCATCTGGAGCAATGGATCCAGGACCCACCAGAGATTGCCGAGCAGCGTGTCGGCGCCCTTCTTGCGGATGTCGGCCTGGACCAGGTAGCGGATCAGCCTGCGGCGACCCGTGACCTCGACGACGGCCTCGCGGAGGAGTCCGATGGGCCCGGGACGGGTCGCGCCGCGGCGAAAATGGGCTGGCGCGTCGGCCGTCGCACTCATCGGGCCAGCAGGGTACCACGGCCGAACTCACGGTTGGAGTACGCTGCCCGACGCTCATGACCTCCGCCCCCAACCACCCACGGCCACGGCCGGTCGCCATGGTCACTCACTCCTATTACGAGGAGGACCCGCGGGTCCGGCGCGAGGCTGAGGCCCTCGTGGCTGCCGGCCGGCCGGTCGACGTGTACGCCCTGCGCCGTCCCGACGACCATTTGACCGAGGTGGTCGTGGGCGTCACCGTGCGCCGCCTCGGCGTCCAGCGCCACCAGGGCGCCGGCCTGCGGACCTACCTGCTCGAATACCTGGCCTTCCTCGTCCGCGCTGGACTTGCGCTCGCCCGCGCACACCGGCGCCGGCGATACGGCCTGGTGCAGGTTCACAGCCTGCCCGACTTCCTCGTCTTCGCGGCATTGCCGCTGCGCCTGGCCGGCGTGCCGGTTGTGCTCGACCTGCACGAGGCGATGCCCGAGTTCTTTCGCAGCCGGTTTCGCGGGCGCGCCGGCCGGGTCGGCTACGCCCTGCTGATGGCCCAGGAGCGTGCCGCCACGCGATTCGCGAACGCCGTGCTGACCGTCAACGACGCGCTGGGCGCCCGGCTGATCGGGCTGGGCCTGCCCGCCTCGAAGCTCACCATCGTGCCCAACGCGCCGTCGCTGGCCCGCTTCGACCCGGGACGGCACGCGCCGCGGGCGTTCATGGGCGACGGCACGCTCCGGCTGGTCTATGCCGGGGCGCTCAGCCCGATCTACGAACTGGACGTGGTCCTCGACGCGATCGCCCGCCTGCGCGATCAGCGGCCCGCCCTGCCGGTCAGCCTTGACCTGTACGGCCGCGAGTTTGCCGAGGTGCCGCTGCGCCAACAGGCCGTGGCCCGGGGGATCGGCGACCGGGTCGTCCTGCATGGCCGCATTCCGATCGACGATGTCCCGGCCGCCATCGCTGCCGCCGACGTTGGCCTGGCCCCGACCCGCCGCTCCGAGTTCACCGACTTCTCGCTGTCAACCAAGGCGTTCGAGTACGCCGCGATGGCCCGCCCGGTTGTCGCCTCGCGGTTGCCGATGGTCGAGCGGGCCTTCGGCGACGACGTCGTGACCTACGAGCCGGGCGACGCCGGTGACCTGGCCGCAGCGCTGCTGCACCTCGTCGACGAGCCAGGCGTCCGCGAGGCGCGAGTGGCGAGGGCCATGGCCCGGGTCCGCGGCCACGCCTGGGAATCCGAGGCGACGCGATACATCGCGCTCATCGACAGCCTCGCCCTAAGGAGCGACCCGCGATGACGGTCCCGGCCGGGCAGCCCGGAAGTTCGAGTCGCGACAAGTACGGCTTCCGGTCGGATCTCGAGGGCCTGCGCGCCGTCGCGGTCATCCTGGTCCTGCTCTACCACGCAGCGGTGCCGGGGTTCGGCGGTGGCTTCGTGGGGGTCGATGTCTTCTTCGTCCTGTCCGGGTTCCTGATCAGCGGGCTGCTGCTGCGTGAGCTCGAGATGGCCGGCACGATCTCCCTGCCGTCGTTCTACGCACGCCGCCTTCGCCGTCTGCTGCCCGCCGTCGCGCTGGTCATCCTGGCCACCGTCGCCGCGTCGGTCGCGTTCCTGTCGCCGCTGCGGGCGGTCGACGCCGCCACCGACGGTGTCGCCGCCTCGCTGTACGTCTCCAACCTGCGCTTCGCCCTGGCGGCCACCGACTACCTCGGGTCGGAACTCGCGCCATCGCCCCTGCTGCACCTCTGGTCGCTGGGCGTCGAGGAGCAGTTCTACCTGTTCTGGCCGGCGCTCCTGCTCATCGTCACCCGGGGCGGATCGGACCCGGCCCGTCGCGCCGGCATCCTGGCGGCCGTTGTCGTGGTCGGCTCGTTCGCGCTATCACTGTGGCTGACCACGGCCAGCGCCCCGTGGGCCTTCTTCTCGCTGCCGACCCGGGCCTGGGAGCTGGGGATCGGAGCGCTCCTGGCGGTCGGAGCGTCACGCCTGGCAGCGCTGCCGCGGGGTGTCTCTGCCGGCGCGGGCTGGCTGGGCCTGGCCATGATCGGGGCAGCGGCCCTGGTCATCGATACGAGTACGCCGTTTCCGGGCGTTGCGGCCCTGCTCCCGACGCTGGGCACGGCCCTGGCCATGCTGCCCGGGATGCGCTTGCGCGCCGGGCGACCGGCCGCAAGCGTGGCCCTGAACCCGGCGCGGCTCCTGGCCCTGCGGCCGGCGCGCTTCCTGGGGCGCATCTCCTATTCGCTCTACCTGTGGCACTGGCCGATGCTCGTCCTGCCGACCGCCATGGCCGGCGAGACGCTGCCCCTGCCCGTACGGGTCGGGCTGATGCTGGCGGCGATTCCGGTCGCCTACGCGAGCCAGCGCTGGCTGGAGGATCCGATCCGTCATGGTCGTCTGGTCGGCCTCTTGCCGAGGCGCAACCTCGCGCTGGCGGGTGCGCTGTCAATTGCCGTCGCAGCGACCTCGCTGGGCCTTGGCTTCGTCACCACCCGGCGCCTGGCCGCTGCCACGGCCGATGGATCGGGGACGCCGCCAGGCTCGAACGAGCCGCTCCCCGAGC
>JBKKDW010000243.1:0-2601 GCA_046708025.1 Candidatus Limnocylindrales bacterium | reverse complement strand
GGGCCGGTGAGCGTCGGTACCAGCCGCCGGCGAGGCCCGTCCGCCCGTCGAAGAGCGTGGCGGAGACATCGGCGCTGGCCAGTTCGCGGAGCACCTGGCGCACGGCGGGCATGAACTCGACGGTGTGGCCGTCGGCGTCGATGACCGGGTGGTCGAGCCGGGCCTTCACCTGCGATGCGGTCGTCATGGTGAGTGCGTCCTCCTCGGGCTGACGGTTCCGATCGTTGTCCACGGACAGGACCTCGCCGGGGGTACGACCCGGCTCAGGCCGGGGCGGCTTCGAGGTCCACCGGCATGGAGGTGAAGCCGCGCAGGATCGACGAGCGGACCCGGGTCGCCGGCGCCCGGGGCTCGATGCCGGCCAGCCGGGTCCGGAGCACGTCGAGGGCGATGGTCGTCTCCAGGCGGGCCAGGTGGGCGCCGAGGCAGAGGTGGATGCCGGAGCCGAAGCCGAGATGATCGAGCGGCTCGCGGTCGACGTCGAAGCGATGGCCGTCGGGCCAGCGCGCCTCGTCGCGGTTGGCCGAGCCGTGCAGGATCATTACGACCGCGTCCCGGGGGATCTCGACGTCGCCCAGGCGGACGTCGTGTTCGGCCAGGCGCAGGATGCCCTGCACCGGCGAGTCATAGCGCAGGATCTCCTCCACGACGCGGCCCAGATCCCCGTGGCGGAGGACCCGCTCATGCTGGTCGGGATGCTCGAAGAAGGCGTTGAAGGCGTTGCCCAACAGGTTCGTCGTCGTCTCGTTGCCGGCGATCAGCAGCAAGGTGCAGAACCCGACCAGGTCACGGGCCGCCAATGGTTCGCCGCTCCCGGCCGACCCGGCGATGATCCAGCTGATCAGGTCGTCGCCCGGGTGGGCCGTGCGCTCGTCCACCACCTCGCGGAAGTAGGCGCCCATCTCGGCGATGTCGGCCGCGGCCACCTCGGGCAGCGCCTGGCCGTCGAGGCGGCCGACGAGGGAGTCCGACCAGCGCTTGAAGTCGTCGCGACGTTCGGCGGGGATGCCGAGGGCGGCGGCGATGACCAGCACCGGGAGCGGGAACGTGAAGTGGGTGACCAGGTCGGCCTCGCCCCGCTCTGCGGCCGCCACCAGGTCGTCGACGACCTCGTGGCAGATCGAGCGGACCTGGTTGGCTAGGTTGGCGATGGCCCGGGGCGTGAAGGGGCGCGCCACCAGCCGGCGCAGGCGGGCGTGGTCGGGCGGGTCGGCGGCGATGAGGCTCCTCGCCATGCGGGCGTCGAGCGCGCGCAGGTCGGGACGAGGGCCGGCCCGGGCGCTGAGCACCCCGATGACCAGCGCCCGTAGGGCCTTGGAGGAGTACGACTCCGGCTCCCGGGAGATCTGCCACACGTGCTCAAAGCGGGGCACCACCCAGAGGTCGTCGGCCGGCAGGTAGGTGGCGGACGGACCTCGACGCAGCTCGGCGTAGTACGGGTACGGATCGGCCTGGACCGCCGGATCGACCGGGCTGTAGTCGGTGACCGTCATGGCTGCCCCCTCGGCCTCAGCATGGCACACCGGTTTCGCCTCGATGCGGGCCAGAGACGTACCGCGGCCGGGAGAGTGTGCTACAAGTAGCGCATGACTCGTGTCGGCGTCCGAGAGCTGCGGCAGCGTGCCAGCGAGCTGCTGCGCCTCGTCGAGCAGGGCGAGACGATCGAGGTGACCGATCGGGGTCGGCCGGTAGCGCTTTTGACGCCCCTGCCCGACGGCAGTGTGCGCGATCGCATGCGTGCCGCTGGAGAGGTCGAGCCCGCCACCGGCGACATCAACGACCTTCCTCCTCCCCTCGTCCTGCCGCCCGGTTCGGAGCTGCCGTCCGCGGTGCTGGGGCGGCGCCGTCGAGACGAGCGTTGATGCCCGTCACCTACATCGACTCCTCCGCGATCGTGAAGCTCGTGGTGGCCGAGCCTGAGTCGACGGCGCTGCGCCGTCACTTGCGCCGCCGTCGGCCGCTCGTCTCGAGCGCCCTCGCCCGCACCGAGGTTCTCCGTGCGCTCCTCCCAGCGGGCGAGCGCGCCGTCGCGGCCGGACGGGCGGTGCTCGCCGATATCGAACTGGCGAGAGTGAACAATCGGGTGCTCGCCGATGCAGCCGCGCTCGAGCCGGTCGAGCTCCGAACACTCGACGCGATCCACCTGGCTACCGCGCAGCGCTTCGGCGCAGAGCTCGCACAGATGGTGACGTACGACGATCGAATGCTCGTAGCGGCCACGCAGCTGGGCATCCGAACGGCGACCCCGGCCTGACCTCACGGCCGGGAGGTAGGTGAGCGGCGTGACACCGGCCTCAGCCTGCGGCGACACCGGCCGGAGGTGGCGACGAGCAGCAGGCCGGCCCGGCGCAGCGCCCGGTCAGACGACGTGGGCCTGGCGCAGGGCGGCGATCTCCCCGCCGTCGAGGCCCAGCTCCTCCAGGATCGGGTCGGTGTGCTCGCCCAGGGCGGGGGCGGCCCGGCGCACGCCCCGGCCGCGGGGATCGTCGCCGAACGTGAGCGGCTGGCCGATCACGGCCACCCGGCCCCGTGTGGGGTGGTCGATGGGCTGGGCCAGCTCCAGATCCCGGATCTGGGGATGCTCGAACATCTGGCCCAGGT
>JBKKDW010000242.1:0-4430 GCA_046708025.1 Candidatus Limnocylindrales bacterium | reverse complement strand
ACGCCTTCCGAGACGAGCTGGTCCATTTCCTTGAGCGTCGCGTCGTTGACGTCGCTCATGATCATGTGGAAGCCGTAGTCGGCGACGGCGTTGCCCTCGGCCCTGGCGTGCCAGGCGTCGAGCCCTTCGCGCAGCGACTGGCCCTTGCCCTGGACCGCGAAGTCCACGATCGATGTCGTCCCGCCGAAGGCTGCCGCCCGGGTGCCGGTCTCGAAGGTGTCCTTGGCGGACGTGCCGCCGAACGGCAGCTCCATGTGGGTGTGGACGTCGATGCCGCCCGGAATCACGTACTTGCCGGTCGCATCCAGGGTCTCGTCGGCAGTCACGCTTGCGCCCGCCGGATCGCGCCCGATCTGGGCGATGGTCTCACCGTCGATCAGGACGTCGGCGACGTACGAGCCCTCCGCCGTGACGATCATGCCGTTGGTGATGAGCGTGCGCATCCGATCTCCTCCCGCGCTCAGTTGGCGCTGTCGGCGAACCCGCGCATGGCCGGAATGATCTCGCGGCCGTAGATCTCCAGCTGGGCCTCCTCGTCGCCGTTCATCAGGTACAGGTTGAACTGGTTCACGCCCGCGGCCGCCAGCTCCTTCAGCTTCGCCACGTGGTCCGCGGCATTGCCAAGGACGCAGAAGCGATCGGTCACCTCGTCGCCCACGAAGCCCGCATTGGACGAACCGACCTCGGCATGGTGGAGGTAGTCGTAGCCGGATCGATCGCGGACATAGCCGGTCAGGCTTGCTGGCAGATCCTCGCGCGGGTACTTGTTGATCAGGTCAACAACGTGATTCGAGACCAGGGCCGGGAACCAGCGGGTGCGCTCGCGGCCGACCTCGAGCGGGCCGACGTATGCCGCCGCGGCCGCCTGGATCTGGATCGACGCGGGATCGCGGCCGGCCGCGCTGGCCGCCTCACGAGCCTGGCCAACGAACCAGCGAATGAGATCCGGGTCCGCCAGCTGGAGGATGAGTCCGTCGGCGACCCGGCCGGTCATCGCCAGGGCCATCGGGCCGTAGCCGGCGATCCACACCGGCAGGGTCCACGAGCCCGCCCAGGGGAGGCGCAGTTCGGTGCCTTCGTACTCGACCGCCCGGCCCTCGACCAGCGACTTGATGACGTGGACGGCTTCCTCGAGGGTGGCCATGGTAGTCGGTGGCTTGCCGAGCACGCGACGGGCCGAATCGCCGCGGCCGATACCCAGGTCGATCCGCCCGCCCGAGACTTCATCGAGGACCGCGAGGGCCGACGCTGTCACGGACGGCTCGCGGGTCGCCGGGTTCGTGACGCAGGTGCCCAGGCGCAGCCGGGTGGTGGCCTGGGCCATCAGCGTGAGCAGCACATACGGCTCGCGCCACAGGACATGCGAATCGAACAGCCAGCCGTAGTCGAAGCCGGCAGCCTCGGCCTGGCGGGTCAGGGCCAGGGTGCGTTCAATCGTGTGATCGGGTTTGAGCGTGAAGCCGAACTGCATGGTCGCCTCTTCCCCAGGAGGAACGAAGCGGCTCGGCCGTCCTCCTCCAGACGGCCGAGCCGGATGGGATGGGATGGTAGCGCTTCCTACGGGCGGGTGAGGTCCGCGTACGCGTCCGGACGACGGTCCCGGAAGAACTGCCAGGTGTTGCGGACCTCCATGATCAGATCAAGGTCCAGGTCACGGACCACGAGTTCCTCGTCGTGCGCGCTGGCGATGTCGCCGACGAACTGGCCGCGCGGATTGACGAAGTAGCTCTGACCGTAAAAGTCGTCGTCGCCGAGTTCCAGCTCGATGCCGACCCGGTTGATCGTGCCGACGTAGTAGCCGTTGGCCACGGCGTGGCTGGGCTGCTCGATTCGCCACAGGTATTCGGACAGGCCGCGCGAGGTCGCCGACGGAATTAGCACGATCTCGGCGCCATTGAGGCCGAGCGCCCGGGCGCCTTCGGGGAAGTGCCGGTCGTAACAGATGTAGACGCCGATCTTGCCGACCGCGGTCTGGAACACCGGGTAGCCCATGTTCCCGGGCCGGAAGTAGAACTTCTCCCAGAAGCCCTTGACATGCGGAATGTGGGTCTTGCGGTACTTGCCGAG
Organism: Candidatus Limnocylindrales bacterium; assembly: GCA_046708025.1. Lineage (GTDB taxonomy): Bacteria > Chloroflexota > Limnocylindria > Limnocylindrales > CSP1-4 > SPCO01. The sequence continues at coordinate 2,363 of JBKKDW010000242.1, read as the reverse complement.
GTAGGTCCCGTCCGCATCGATCACGGCCGCGGTGTTGTAATAGATGCCGGAGGCGCGCTCGTCCTCCTCGTACATCGGGGCGACGACGACCATCCCGGTCTGCTTCGCGAGGTCCTGCATGCGCTTGGTGGTGGGCCCGTCGGGTATCAGTTCCGTGTAGCTGTAGTACTGGGCGTCCTGGACCTGGCAGAAGTACGGCCCGTAGAAGAGCTCCTGGAACAGGACGAACTGGGCGCCTTGCCGGGCGGCGTCGTGGGCCCGCTCCTCGTGCTTCTGGATCATCGATTCCTTGTCGCCGGTCCAGCTCGCCTGGACGAGTGCGCCGCGGACAGTTCGGGGCATCGGCTGGGAACCTCACGGTGGTTCGGATGGGTCGAGGGGGAGAGGGTACACCGCCCGGCGGTCCGATTCGGGCGGGGTTCAGTCTGGCAGCGCCTCCGGTCGCCGGCGCATGTACCACTCGGTCAACTCCCGGCAGCGGCCGTCGTCGTCGAACCGGCAGACGAAGACGTTGGCGAACTCGCGGTCGATGGCGGACCGATCATCGGTCAGGTAGCGCGTCCGGCCGTGGGCGACGTAGGCATCCCCATCCACCGCCAGGACCTCGTAGTCGGCTTCCCAGGAGCCCGGCTCATCGGGATCGGCCAGCCAGGCTGCGACGACGGCAGGCCGGCCGACGACCGCCTCGCTGAAGGGATCGAAGGCATAGCGCACGTCCGGGCTGAATAGGTCGCCGATGGCGGCTGGATCGTTCAGGCGCCAGGCATCGATATAGCGCACGAGCCAGGCATGGAAGGCGGCGCGGTCCATGGATACCTCCTGATCGAGGTCGTCGAGTCACACTAGCACCAGACGCGAATGGCCGCGACCCGAGGAGACGCCGATGATCCACCGCCCTGACCTCCTGGCCCGAACCGCCCGTCTCGCAGCCGAGTACCTCGGTGCGCTGGAGGAACGTGATCGCCGAGCCTGCGCGGTTGTGCTGTAATGGCGCACGGGCGCCGTCACGAGCCTTCTTCGAGGTGAACGTATGAGTATCACGACCGCTCCGGGCTCGATGACCAGCGAGGAGATCGTCCGCATGTCGCGGGAGCACACCCTCTTCTCGTGGTCCATCCAGGGTGCGCTCGACCCGATCGCGATCGATCGAGCGGAGGGCGTCTACCTGTACACGCCCGAGGGCAAGCGGATCCTCGACTTCAACAGCCAGCTCATGTCGGTCAACATCGGCCATGGCGATCGACGGGTGGTCGATGCCATCAACGCCCAGGCACTCAAGCTCCAGTACGTCCAGCCCGCCTTCGCCACCGAGATCCGGGCACGCCTGGGGGCGAAGCTCGCCGAGATCCTGCCGGGCGACCTGGACAAGGTCTTCTTCACCCTTGGTGGCGCGGAGGCGATCGAGAACGCGATCAAGCTGGCCCGCCACTACACCGGGCGTTACAAGGTCCTTGCCCGATATCGCTCCTACCACGGGGCAACGCTCGGGGCGATGACCCTGTCCGGCGATCCTCGTCGCTGGCCGAACGAACCCGGCCTGGTCGGCGTCGTCCGTTACCCGGACACGCATCGCTGGGGAGAGGCGGAGCCTCGTCCCGTGGCCGAGAGCCTCCAGGGGCTCGAGGATGTGCTCCGCTATGAGGGCCCGCACACCATCGCGGCGGTCTTCCTCGAGACCATCGTGGGCACCAACGGCATCCTCATCCCGCCCGACGGCTACGTCCAGGGCGTCCGCGAGATCTGCAACCACCACGACATCCTGATGGTCGCCGACGAGGTGATGGCCGGATTCGGGCGGACCGGGCGGTGGTTCGCGGTCGATCACTGGGGCGTCACCCCGGACCTGATGACGATGGCCAAGGGCCTGACCAGCTCATACCTCCCGCTCGGGGCGGTGGCCATGACCCATCGGATCGCCGACAAGTTCGAGGGCATGTTCTACTCCGGCGGCCTGACCTACAGCAGTCACCCGGTCAGCCTGGCCGCCTCACTGGCCACGATCGGGGTCTACGAGGAGGACGGCCTGATCGAGAATGCCGCCCGACTCGATCCGGTCATGCGTGAACACCACCGGCGGATCGCGGCGAGGCACCCGAGTGTCGGCGCCAGCCGCAATCTCGGCCTGTTCGGGATCATCGATCTCGTCCGCAGCCACGATCCGTGGACGCCGCTCACGCCGTTCAACGGCACCTCGGACGAGATGAAGGCGATCGGCAAGTTCTTCCGCGACAACGGCCTGTACACGATGGTCATGAACAACTCGATCCACACCAACCCGCCGCTGTGCATCACCGACGAGCAGCTCGCCGAGGGATTCGAGATCATCGACCGGGCGCTCGACATCGCGGACCAGGCGGTCACCG
>JBKKDW010000241.1:0-14916 GCA_046708025.1 Candidatus Limnocylindrales bacterium | reverse complement strand
CCCCACGGAACTTCCACCTCGACGGCCCGCCCGCCAGGTGCGGCCGTTAGGCCGGTGGTACCACCCGGACACCGCGCCCGGCGCCCGCGGCTGCGAGGCGCTCGTCGTACGTCACGAAGCCCCGCAGGTCCGAACCGAGCTGCTCGGCGTTCGCGAGGTGGATGGCGTCGAGCGATCGGAGCTCGGGCGGCTCCAGCAACCCCGCCGCGTCGAGGACGCGATCGCTGACCCGCAGCAGGTCCACCCGCGCGAGCACCTCCCGGCCCCGCCGAACCGCCTCGGGCCCGAGGGGAAGAAGCGCACGGACGACCTCCGTCCGGGCAAGGGCACTCGAGACGAGCGGCCGGTGGCGACCCAAATACCGCCGCAGCGCCGCCGATTCGGGCTCATGGATGGCGAGCTTCACCAGCGCCGACGAGTCGACGTACGTCGCCCGATCAGCGCTCATCGCGGCGCAGTCGTTCGAGAACGATCGATGGGGCCTCTTGTCCGGGAGCCAGCGGCAAGGGCTCCGGTAGGTCCTTTAGATCGGCATCGGCCGGCTCGAGATCGCCGGTTGCCCGCAGGCGTTCGATCGGGCGCTGGTTCGGCAGCGGTGCGAGCACAGCCACGGGCCTGCCGCGGTCGGTGATCTCGATCGTCTCGCCTGCCTCGACCCGTCGCAACAGCTCGCTGGCGCGCTGACGCAACTCCCGAACGCCCGTTGATGCCATGTGCTAACAGTAGCACATTGTACGGGAGCCCTTGTTGGAGCCCTTATCGGTCCTGTTTCTTGCGTCTCATGGGTCTCCTGGTGGTACTCGGTGAACTCTGCTGAGATGCATGAGACGGCTCACTTGGAATCCGGTATGCGGTACCAACCCACCACCCTGTCCGGTGTGCCACCGCCGGGGCCCCTAGCGAGGCCCGCAGCCGCAGCAGTGTTTGTCGCAGCAGCAATGGTCACAGTGCGTCGGCATGGTCGGCCTCCTTTCTCGGCATGATCAATGGTCGTGGCGGCAGGCCCGCGGCAAGGTCGCCCTCCAGATGGGCCAGGCGCCGGTCGATGGACTCCATCGCCGTCACGCGGGCGCGGAGGTCGGCTCGCTTGCGCCTGATCGTTTCGCGCAGTTCAGCCGAGACGTCCTGGCACCGACCCTCTGCGCACAGGGACGAAAGCTCGGCGGCCTGAGCCGGGGGCAGGTCGAGCTGGCGCAATCCGACCATGAGGCGCAACCGCTCCACGTCGGCCTCCGAATAGTCGCGGTACCCGCTCGGCTTCCGGCGAGGTCCCGGCACGAGGCCGTGACGCTCGTAATACCGCACTGCGTGGGTCGTCGTTCCGACGCGCCGCGCGAGTTCTCCGATCTGCATGGCGTCAGGCTAGACCTTCGAGCGGCGCGAATGTCAAGCGCATGGTCGAGTTAGACCCCGTCCCTCGGGATGTCGCGCGTCCAGGACTTCGTGAAGATGCGCGTCGCTCCTTCGTACGCTTCAACCTGGTTGGTGAGGTGAAACGCAGTCGCGTCGCTGGAGAGCGTGCTCACGGTCTCGACGCGCGTGCTCCAGCCCGACCCGCTGAGGCCCATCGTGCGCTCGGCCCGAAGACGTGCGGTCAAGGGGTCACCCTCGGTGATGGAGTACACATCCACATCCGAGGCCTCCAGGTCAATTCCGCGCGAGGACATCCGCACGATGCCCATCGAGCGCTCGCGGCGCATCTCGACCAGGTTGGTCTCGCGGTCAGTTCGGATCGTTTCGTGGCGATATCCAGTGCGCACACGTTCGGGCTGTGTCTGCTCCAGTGATTCGGGCTCGTCGAACCGCGCAGGCTCGGGTTCGCCCGCGGGCGCGCGCCGCACCGGGAGCCGCAGCTCACTCGCGCCGGCGAACACCCCGAGCGTCACCGGCTCCGGTGATGGCCAGACCCACGGCCAGTAGTTCGGGGACACCGCCACACGAAGCCGGTGCCCGGCGGAAACCGCATAGCCGATGACGTTCAGGCGCACCACCACCTCGTAACGTTGTCCCGGCACGAGTGGCTCGATCCGCTCGTGGCTGTCGCGGTGGGTGAGGTTGAGCAAGCCGACGCTGATGAGGGTTGATGCGCCGTCCGGGGCCACGTCGCACAGCCGCACCGCGACGGATGCCTGCGGACGGTCGCTCTGGATGGCGAGCCTGACCTCGGGGTAGCCAAGGATCTCGAGGGGGTCATCCAATGGCGCCGAGGTGAACGTGAGGGACATCCCGTCCGCCGCTCGCTGGTCGCCAGCAAAGTTCGCCGGACCGCCGTAAGGGCACCACATCCCGCCCTCCAGCGCGGTCGCGAGCGGACCCCGCTGCTCCAGCAACACCTGGGTACCCGCGACCTCAGCGAGGCCGTCCGCGTTCAGCGTGTAGGGCAGCGTCTCGACGTTCGGTGACGGCCATGAGGGCTCGACCAGCCAGCGTCCCGGCCGAACGGGCTGCGTCGGAGAGGGCGGGATGGCGTCCTCCATCCAGGTGCGCAGGACAGGCTCGTCCTCAATCCCGTTTTCGATACCCTTGAGCCAGCGATCCCACCAGCGGAGGCACTCCTGCAGGAAGCCCACCTGCGGGCCGGGCTCGACGACATGGGGAAAGCCGTGCGCCCACGGCCCGATCAGCCCCTTGCGCACGCCTGGCAGGAGTTCGATCAGGCGCGGGATCGCGTTCGTGTATCCGTCGGCCCAGCCGCCGACAGCGTAGACGGGACAGCTGATCGCCCGATAGTCCTCGCACACCGAGCCCTGTTTCCAGTATTCGTCACGTCGCTGGTGACCGACCCAGGCCTCGACATAGGGCGGCGTGCGCTCGAGACGCTCGAGCCACATCTGGCGCCACCGATCGCCGACGACGTCGGGCAGCGGCGGCTGCGCGTTGAAGGCGAGCATGGTCGAAGCCCACGCGAGCATGTCGCTCGCGAGCAGGCAGCCGCCCATGTAATGGACGTCGTCGGCGTAGCGATCATCGGTCGAGCACAACGTGATGATCGCCTTGAGGGCGGGCGGGTGGCGCGCCGCGACCTGGAGAGCGTTGAAGCCGCTCCACGAAATGCCCCACATCCCGACGCCCCCGTCGCACCACGGCTGCCGCGCGAGCCAGGCGATGACCTCGACCGCGTCCTCCTGTTCCTGCGGCAGGTACTCGTCGTACAGGATGCCATCGGAGTCGCCACTGCCGCGGAGGTCGACCTTCACGGACGCGTAGCCGTGGCCAGCCATGTATCGGTGCCGAGCGTCCCAGAGTCCACTGAAGTCGTTCTTCCGGTACGGCTCAGCTTCGAAGATCGCCGGGACCGGCCGTTCGTCTGCGTCGACTGGTAGCCAGATCGTCGCGGCAAGTCGCGATCCGTCGGACATCGGGATCCACACGTCATCCATGCGCCGGCCCTCGCGAGGAAGGTCGGTCTTGATTCTCACGTGGACAGATCCTTCAGGTTCTGTGCCCCGCGCAGCGCCCCTTCGATCCAGCTCCGCTCGGGAAGTCCAGCGAGCCCGAGGTCCGTTCGGTACAGTCGGCAACGCGGCGTGTAATCGCGCGGGTCCACGAACGACGGGTCGACATCGCGACCGTTGACCCGGATGGTCGGAGACCCGGCGAACCGGAGTCGCCGGGCGAGCTCGGGATCGGTGGCGTCGATGTCCCGGAACGGCGTCCCGGGCGCGGCGCTGGCAAGAACGTCCTCGAGCAGGCGCCGCGCAGCGACATGATTGGCGCACCCCGAGAACCAGATAAATTCGACCTTGGGCCTCACGAGGATGGAGGTCGCGCCAACCGGGCGCGCCGTTCCCCCGGGGCCGTCCGATCTCGTGGCCCCTCGACGCCCCAGGACAGGATCTTGTGCGGGGTGATCCTGAGGCACGCTCCGGGAAAGTCCGGGTGGATCATCCGGCCGCCATCCTCCGACGCGCAGGCATGGCCCCGGATCTCGATGCCACGCGGTTGCCAGGGAGGCGGTACGTCGTCGACGACGATGGCGACGATCCGTTGGTCGACCGCGTCGCGGTACTTGCGAGTATGGCGAAGGGTCGGTCCGCCGATGACGAGCGTGTCGTCCGCTTCGTCGTAGGCGAACCCCACCGGCACGACGTGGAGCTCGCCGGCGGCATCCACCGTGGCCAGGCGACCCAGCTTCTGGCCGCGCAGGTACGCGATCTCCTTGTCGGTGAAGACGCTCACGCGACTGCTGCCCTCACGCTCTCCAGCTGGAATCCGGTTGCGGGCTCCACTGGCTCCGGGGCCTGTAGCTCGATCCGAGTGCCAACGGAGCTCGGGATGAAGGCTTCCGGAAAACGCGCGGCCAGCCGGTGCGTCGCGCGCCAGCCGGTGCAGTGCGAAGGTACCAGCACGTCTGGTCCCATCGCGGCCAGCGCGTCGCAGGTCGCCGGTATCAGCGGTTCATAGAGGGGTCCGTTGAGGTGGAACCCGCCGATGACGGCATGCATCCGGTCGACACCGGTGAGTCGTTGAGCATATCGCAGGGTGTTGATGATGCCAGCATGCCCGCAGCCCGTCAGGACCACCAGCCCACGATCCCGGAGGTTGACGATGAGGGCCTGGTCGTCGAGGACCAGCGGGTCGGGCTGCCAGCCCTCTTCGGTCCACGCATGCTGGAACGGGAACCCGGGCTCAAAGTCGGAGGTCCGATCGATCTCGCCCGTCACGAGCACGCGCCCGCTCAGCATGAACGATGGCTGCCGGCCCTCCACGATGTCGAAGCCCACGTCGACAAGGGCTGAACGGCTCGTGGTGGGCAGCTCCCAGGGTTCACGGCCGGGCAGGAGCAGCCGCCGCCGATTCCAGAAGTCCGGATGGATGACCACTGGGAGACGCGACCGCCCCATCAGCCTGGCCAGCCCGTCGAGGCCGGTCGTGTGGTCGAAGTGGCCGTGGCTGAGCACGATGGCCATGATCGACTTGTGGTCCAGACGCAGCGTCCGCAGGTTGTGACGCAGCCCGTCGGGTGTCCGGCCGGCGTCGAACAACACCGTCTCGCGGCTCGTCCCCGCGACCACGGTGACCAGGGCGGCGAACCCATGCTCGGCGGTGGGCAACTCGTCGACGAGACCGCCGTCGAGCGTCCGGGACGACCGCCGGCCCGAGGCGCTGCCCTCCCGGAACCTTGTGGCCTGACCCTGGTCGGGCATGAAGACGTCGATGACATTGTCGACAACGATGGTGATCTCCACCGCATCGACGGCCTCGAGCCTGATCGGTACCACGACTCCTCACTGTCCGATGAGGAGGACACCTGCCATACTTCGGATGGCGGCCCTTCTGCGCCACAGAATATCATTCTGATCGTCGGATGAACGACATCGACCGGGCCACGCGGGCCCGCCGGCATCTGGAGCGCCGATCTCGGGTGGACAGACCAAAATATCCGATCGAATCCGTCGACAACGCGCTCAAGCTGTTGCTCCAGTTCAAGGAACGCGCGAGCCTTGGCGTCTCGGAAGCGGGCGAACACCTGGGTGTCGCGCCCTCGACCGCGCATCGCCTTCTGACCATGCTCCAGTACCGTGGCTTCGCCATCCAGGACGAGGAGTCGAGGATCTATCGCGCCGGACCGGCGCTCATCGAGATCGGCCTCAAGACCGTCCGCGACATGAGCCTGCTGCGGCAAGCCCGACCCGCCATCGAACGGCTGAGTGAGCTGCTCGACGAGACTGTCCACCTGCTCGTTCTCGAGGGCGCGGACGTCCGTTTCGTCGACGGTACGGAGAGCTCACGAGCTTTGCGGGTGACGTCCCGAACCGGACTACTCCTGCCGGCCCACTGCACCGCCGGCGGGAAGGCTCTGCTGGCCGGTCTCGATCCGCAGGCGCTGCGCGAGCTCTATCCGCTGCCGACATTACCGGGCCTGACGCCCCGATCCGTGCGCCGCCGTGAAGATCTCGAACGCGAGCTCATCGGCGTCCGGAAACGGGGCTACGCCACCAACCAGGGCGAGAGCGAGGACGACGTCACAGCCGTCGGGGTCGCGGTGCGCGATCATCGGGGCCGCCAGCGCGCCGCCATCGCGGTGGCCCTTCCTTCCGCGCGCGCGACCGGTGAGCGGCTCGACGAGATCGCGGTGGCTGCCATCGCCGGTGCCGCAGAGCTGGGGACCGTCCTCGACTGATGAGCGGCGGGGCGCCGGGGATGCCAATCGCGTCCTGAAACTTGACAGAACGTTGGCGCGCTGAAAGACTCCTTCTTGTCTCACGAAAGCGGTTCTGCTGTGCAGAAGCGAGACGGCTGAGACGCTGCCGTGCCTTGGATCGTGACGGAGTGAGGGCGACCATGGACAGGAATTCCGAGCGCAAGTCTCTTCTGGAACGGGAGATCACCCGCCGCCGCCTGCTGTCGGGCATGGCCCTTGGCGGCGCATCGCTGTCGTTGCCGGCGCTGCTCGCAGCATGCGGCACCACGACCACCTCGCCATCACCGGCGGCGTCGGTCGGCGAGTCAGCGGCACCGGCCAGCCCGACCCCTGATCCGAACGCCCCCAAGCGCGGTGGGACGTTCGTGATGGCCGTTGGAGAGGACCCGCTGCCAATGGATCCGCACGGTCTCCAGACGCTGGCCAACCTGCAGGCGTACGAAGCCCCCTTCCGGCGCCACCCGACGGAGTACGGCGTCTTCGTGCCCAACCTGGCCGAGTCGATCGAGGTATCCGCGGACGGCCTGACCCACACGATCAAGATCCGCAAGGGCGCGCTCTTCCACGATGGCAGCCCGGTCGATGCGGCCGCCATGATCTTCGGACTCGAGCGGCAGGCCTATCCGGACAACCCGTTCCACAACGGTGGGCCGTACTGGGCCGGCTGGGCGCGCGGTAACCCGGGCGTCGTGAGCAAGATCGAGGAGGTCGACACACTGACCGTCCGGATCACCCTCAGCGAGCCGGTCATCGACATGGACTTCGTCCTCGCCGACGAGCACGGCATGGGTGTGGTCAACCCCGACGTCATCGCGGCCGATCCCGAGAACTTCGGGTTGGCCCCGATCGGCGCCGGCACCGGTCCGTTCAAGTTCGAGGAGAAGGTGGCCGGCGATCACGTGACCCTGGCTCGCAACGACCAGTACTGGGAGCCCGAGAAGCCCTACCTCGACAAGTGGATCCTGAAGGTGATCTCCGATCCGGGCGCGCGCGTGCTGGCCCTCAAGGGCGGGGACATCCATCTGTTCGACGTGTCCGGCCCGGAGATCGCCCAGTTGCAGGCGGACCCGGATGTGCAACTCATCACGGTCCCGCCGATCTTCGGCAGCTACATCTCTTTCGATCACAACGACCCGGTCACGGGCAACCCGAAAGTCCGCCAGGCGATCAGCCATGCCATCGACATCGCCAGCATCGTCGGCGAACTGTCCCCGTTCGCCAAGGTCACGCCGACCTTCGGCGTGTTCCCCGGGATGAAGGGACACCGCACCGATCTGACGTGGTATCCCTATGACCCGGCCATGGCCAAGTCGGTCCTCGCAGAGGCGGGGTACCCGGACGGGGTCGATCTGAAGTTCTCGTTCTCGACCCCACCGATCGGGCTGAATCATTCGATCCTGGCCCAGGCCATCCAGGGCCAGCTCCAGGCCGCCGGATTCAGGGTGGAGCTCGCGCAGGTGGACGGGCCGACGATGTTCCAGTCCGGGTTCGGTCCCCCCGGCCGAGCGGAGTATCCGTTCCAGATGGCGCTCAGCCTGACCGGCACGGACGGCAACGCGTTCGGCATGCTCGCCACGTGGTCCTCGGCGACGAACTATGCGGCCAAGAACCCGAAGTTCATGGAGCTCTTCGGACGGATGGTCCAGGCGGTCGACGTCGACGAGCGCCTGGGCATCTATGGCGAGATGCAGCAGCAGATCTATGATGATGTCGGGTACATCCCGCTTGCCCATTCCGAGGTCGTTCGGGCTGCTGCCAAGAACGCCCGCGGGCTCGAAACAGCCGCCTATCACTTCCGGGACGTCTGGCTCGACGAGTGAGGTCGCCTCGCGCGACCATCCGCTGGAGGAGTTGAACGGGGATGCTCCGGTTCAGCCTCCAGCGGTTCCTCAGCGCCGCGCTCACGGCGTTCGTCGTCGTGAGCCTCACGTTCTTCATCGTTCGGCTGGTGCCGGGCGACCCGGCGACCGCCCTGGCGCCGGCCAACGCGACCCCCGCCCAGATCGACCGCATCCGCGAGTACCTGGGCCTGAGCGAACCGCTCTGGACGCAGTTTGCGATCTACCTCCAGCGGGTGGCCGCGCTCGACCTGGGCACGTCCATCCGGACCACCCAACCGGTCCTGTCCGACATCCTGGTCCGGCTGCCGGCAAGCATCGAGCTCGCGCTAGCGGCGCTATTGCTCCAGGTGTTTGTCGCCTTGCCGGTCGGGATCCTGGCGGCTGTTCGACGGGGGTCGCGCCTTGACCTGCTCACCCGCCTGACCTCGTCGACCATCGTCGGGTTGCCCGTGTTCTGGGTGAGCCTGATGTTCCTATGGATCTTCTCGTACCTGCTCGGATGGTTCCCGTTGGGAGGGCGCCTTGACCTCCAGACCGATCTCGACCGGGTGACCGGGTTCATCCTCATCGATTCGCTCATCGCCGGGAAGCCTGGGATCGCTCTCGAAGGCATGCATCACCTGTTTCTGCCGGCGCTCGCCCTGGCCCTGCCATCGATCGCCTTCTGGACGCGGCTGATGCGGGGCAGCCTGCTCGAGGTCCTCGGCGAGGACTACGTGCGGACAGCGCGGGCGAAGGGGCTCTCGCGGAGAGCGGTGATCATGCGCCACGGCGTCCGGAATGCCATGAACCCAATGATCACGGTGTTCGGGCTGGAGTTGGTGGCGCTCCTGACGGGAGCCTTGCTGGTCGAGATCGTGTTCTCCTGGCCGGGGGTCGGCAACTACATCTTCGGTTCGCTGCAAGTTCGCGACTACCCGGTCGTGCAGGGGTCGGTCATCCTGATCGCGCTGCTCTACGTCGGGGCCAACTCGCTCGTGGATGTCGTCCAGGCGCGGCTCGACCCACGCGTCCTGGCATCGATGCAAGGCCGCGCATGAGCACGTCGTCGGAGGTGCGCGACACTGACCTTGCCCCGGGCTCCAGCACTGGACGAGGTGAGATCGGAGGCCGTCGGCTGCGCGGCATCGGTGCCGTCGTGCGATCCTCGAGAGCCATCCAGGTCGGCCTGCTGATGGTTCTGACCCTGTTCGCCCTCGGGTTGTTCGCCCCGATCCTGACCCCATACTCGCCGATCATGATCGACCTGACCAACACGCTCGAGCAGCCCTCAGCGGCGCACCTCCTGGGCACGGACGAACTGGGGCGGGACCAGTTCACCCGCCTGCTGTACGGAGCCCGGGTCTCCCTGGTCATGGGCTTCGTCGGGGTGGTCCTCGCGGCGTCCGTGGGTGCGACGCTCGGCTTGATGGCTGGCTATTTCGTCGGCCCGTTCGACACCGTGCTGATGCGCATCATGGACGCCATCCTCGCCTTCCCGGCGCTGCTCCTCGCCCTGCTGGTCGTGTCGGTCGTCGGACCCGGCATCATCCAGGTGCTGCTCGCGTTCGGGATCGCGGGCATCCCGTTCTACGCGCGCCTGATGCGATCCATGGTCCTGTCCATCCGGGAGCGCGAGTTCGTGTCGGCCGCGGAGGCACTCGGGGCATCGCCGGCGAGGATCATCTTCGTGCACATCCTGCCCAACGCCATGGCTCCGCTCATCATCACGACGACGCTGGCGATGGGGCTCGTCATCGTCGGCCTCGCCAGTCTCGGGTTCATCGGCCTTGGGGCACAGCCGCCGACGCCCGAATGGGGTGCCATGCTGGCCGGAAATCAGTCGCGCTTCTTCACGGCACCTTGGCTGCTGATCAGTCCTGGGATTGCGATCGTGCTTGCCGTCGTCGGCTACTCGCTCATCGGCGACGGTCTCCGGGACGCCCTCGATCCGCGACTCCGTCACCTGCGATGAGACTCGGGTCTTGACGGGGTCCCTCCCCCTGGTCCGGATTCGGGACCTGTCCACCTGGTTCCACACACGCGACGGGATCGCGCGGGCGGTCGACGGCGTCTCCTTCGACATCCCGATCGGGCAGACGGTGGGTCTCATCGGCGAGTCCGGGTGCGGCAAGAGTGTGACCGCCATGTCGATCACGGGCCTGATCGACACGCCCGGGAGGATCGAGCCAGGCAGCTCCATCCAGTACGCCGGTCGGGAGCTGGTTGGGGCCGGTGAGTCCGCGCTGCGGAAGATCCGCGGCAACGAGATCGGAATGATCTTCCAGGAGCCGATGAGTTCGCTCAATCCTGTCTATTCGGTCGGCACCCAGATCGCCGAGGCCGTGCTGGCGCACCAGGACGTGACCAAGACCGAAGCGATGGAACGGGCCGTCGAGATGCTGGATCTCGTGCGCATCTCGGCTCCCCAGCGCCGGGTGCATGACTATCCACACGAACTGTCAGGGGGGATGCGTCAGCGGGTGATGATCGCGATCGCGCTTGCCTGTGAGCCGAAGCTGCTCATCGCGGACGAGCCCACGACTGCCCTCGACGTGACGATCCAGGCCCAGATCATCGCCCTGCTCGCAGAGCTGCGCGAACGCCTGGATATGTCGATGCTGCTCATCACCCATGACCTCGGCGTCGTCTCCCGGATTGCCGACGACGTTGTGGTCATGTACGCGGGTCGGGTCGTCGAGCAGGGGGCGACCGAGGACATCCTGGCCCGCCCGCAGCACCCCTACACGGAAGCGCTGCTGCGATCGATCCCCGGTGTCGCCACCGAGCGCGGACAGCCGCTGCCGGTGATCCGCGGTGCCGTGCCGAGCCCCTACGCCTGGCCGGTCGGCTGTCGCTTCGCCCCGCGGTGTGGCTACGTGTTCGATCGCTGCACGTCCGAGGAGCCTGGCCTGGTCGCCGCCGGTGGGGGCCTCTCGGCGTGCTGGCTGCGCCACGCCAATGCCGCCGAGGCACTCGCCCTGCCGGCGCGCCCATGACCGTGCCCGGTACCGGCCCCATCGTCTCGGCCCGCGGGGTCACCAAGCATTTCCCGGTGCGTGGCGGCTTCCTTGGCCGGGCGTCGGGCAGCCTGCAGGCCGTGGCCGGCGTTGACCTCGATATCCAGCCGGGCGAAACACTCGGGCTGGTCGGGGAATCCGGCTGTGGCAAGTCGACCCTCGGTCGGATCCTGATGGGGCTCCTGCGCCCGACCTCTGGCGAAGTCCGGTTCGAAGGACGCGACATCGTCACCGTTGGGCGGTCCGAACGCAAGGCGATGCGCCGCGAGATGCAGATCGTGTTCCAGGATCCGGTGGGATCGCTCGATCCGCGGCGGACCGTCCGCCAGACCGTCGGCGAGGGCCTGGCCATCCACGGGCTCGGGACGGCAGCGGAGCGCGACGCCCGGGTCGTGGACATGGTGAGGCGCGTCGGACTCGGACGAGACTGTCTCGACCGCTATCCACATGAGTTCTCGGGCGGCCAGCGCCAGCGCATCGGGATCGCCCGGGCGCTCATCCTGGAGCCGCGCTTCCTGGTCGCGGACGAGCCGATCTCGGCGCTCGACGTGTCCGTCCAGTCGCAGGTCCTCAACCTGCTGCTGCACCTCAAGGACCGATTCGCGCTGACGTACCTGTTCATCGCCCACAACTTGGGCGTGGTCGCCCACATATCGGACCGCGTCGCGGTCATGTACCTCGGGCGGATCGTGGAGACGGCCGGCCCCGACGAGCTCATGGAACGGCCCCTGCATCCGTACACGGCAGCCCTGCTCTCGGCCATCCCCGATCCGCGCAGCGGCGCCAGGCGCGAGATGATCGTCCTCGAGGGCGACTTGCCGAGCCCGGCCGATCCGCCGTCTGGATGCCGCTTCCGGACTCGCTGTCCGCTGGCCCAGCCCATCTGCGCCGAGCAGGATCCGGCCCTGGTCGAGCACTCGCCCGGGCACACGGTCGCCTGCCATTTCGCCGGGGCGCCGATCCCGGCGACCGCACGCCGGGCGATCGGCTCGCCGAGCCGGCGCGACTGAGTGTAGAGGCCAAGCCTTCTGCCTTGCAGAATGCCTTTCCATTGCCGCCCTCGTCGGGTAGGATGCACGAACGATCTGGCCGCCATGTGGAGGGCATCTGTCCTGTGTCGCCCCTGAGTCTCAACGGAACGATCCTCGGCGATTCGCGCTACCAGATCGAGGTCCCGGACGGATGGAACGGGATCCTGTTGCTGTACAGCCTGCCAATCCCGGTCGAGCCCGGTCAGCCGCCGTGGCCGTCGGGGGACGCCCTTATTGGCGACCTCACGGGCCAGGGTTACGCTGTCGCCGGGGCGGCGAATACGATCTTCTGGCCGCTCGAATCGTCGCTGTCGAACCTGCCATCGTTGCTCGACACGTTCATTGCGTCGGCCGGCACGCCGCATCGGACGATCAGTCTCGGGCTGTCGATCGGAGGCCTGATTACCGCCGGGATCGTCGAACGGTATCCCGGCCTCCTGTCCGGGGCGCTGCCCATGTGCGGCAACCTGGCCGGCGCCGTCGCGATCCACAACCGTGAGCTCGATATCGCCTTCGTAGTCAAGACCCTGCTTGCGCCAATGAGTGACCTGGCCCTGACCGACATCCGCGATCCTGCCGCGAACCTCGAGACCGCCTCGAGCATCCTGAGCGAGGCGCAGACCACGGCGGTGGGTCGCGCACGCCTTGCGCTGGCGGCAGCGGTTGGGAACATCCCCGGCTGGCACGCGCCCGGGTCGCCCGAGCCCGATGCCAGTGACGTCGATGCTCGGTTGCGCAACCAGGTCGGATGGTTCGAGGAGCCGGGATTCCTGGTCTACTTCTGGGCTCGTGAGCAGGTCGAGCGACAGGCCGGCGGCAATCCCTCATGGAATACCGGCATCGACTATCGGCGTCTGCTCGAGACGTCGATCAACCACGACCAGGTCAACGCCCTCTACGACGCCGCGGGGATCAGCCTCGATACCGACCTTGAGACGCTCGAGGTTGCCCCCAGGATCGAGGCGGATCCCGCGGCTCTCACGTATCTCGAACGGCACATCGTGTTCAGTGGTGAGCTCGGCGGGGTTCCCGTGCTGACCATGCACACGGACGGGGATGGACTCGTGACGCCGGACAATCAGCACGCCTACGCCGACATCGTCCGGGCCGCCGGCAATGAGCAGCTGTTGCGACAGGTGTTCGTGCACCGGGCTGGCCACTGCAGCTTCACGCCGGCTGAAGTCACGGTCGCGCTGGAGGCATTGCTCGAGCGGATCGAGACCGGCGTCTGGCCCGACCTCGATCCCGCGTCACTCAACGTCAGGGCCCGCGCCATGGAACCGAATCGACATGGACTGCGTTCGGGTGGCACGGCCGAGCCTGGGTTCTTCACGTATGAACCCCGTCCCTTCCCGCGGGCGTATGACGCGCGCGACGTCGGGCGACTGCCCAGGCCGGCAGAGCCCCTCGCGACGTGACCGGTTCACGCGCCCGTGTGTCCAGGACTGACGAGGACCTCCGGGCGTTGGCCGGCAGGCTGAGCAACGCCGGCCGCTGGGGACCCGACGACGAGCTCGGGACGCTCAACTACATCTCCGCCGCCAAGCGGGTCGAGGCCGCGACGCTCGTTCAGATCGGGCTCACCGTCTCGCTCGCCAGGCCGCTCCTCGTGGATCCCACGCCGACGTCTCGCGTCGAGCTCGACCGGCGACTCATGGCCAACAGGCTGCCCGATGAGCGCTCCGGGCTACCGCCGTTCGCCGCCGACTACCTTGGATTGGAGACCCACCAGCAGGGCGTGACCCATCTCGACGCCGTCGGCCACGTCGGTGGCGCGGATGGCTGTGCCTACGGCGGCCGGCCCTTCCCTGACACGCTCGACGATGAGGGCCTCCGCGTCGGCTCCGTGTACGCGCAACGGGCCGGGATCTTCTCGCGCGGGGTGTTGCTCGACGTGCCGTCTGCCATCGGCGTGGATTGGCTCGAACCGTCTCACGAGATCACCGCCGCGGACCTCGAGACCGCCGAACGTCACGCCGGCGTGCGAGCCGGGCGCGGAGACGTGCTCGTCGTGCGCGCCGGTGTCGAGGCGCGCGAAGCGGCCGGAGGGGCATCGGCGCTCGGCCCGGGTCCGGGCCCCGACGCCGCGGCCTGGATGCACGAACGAGAGATCGCCGTCTATACCGGCGACGCTCCGGAACTCATCACTGCGTTAGGCGCTCGGATCCTCGGTCGGGCCGAGGGTGGCGGGAATGGTGGCGATCGGCCTGCGACGACGTTTCCGCTGCCGTTCCATCAGCTGGCACTCGCGGCGATCGGCCTGGTCCTGCTCGATCATGCCCACGTGGAATCGCTGGCGAGGGTCTGCCGCGAACTCGGGCGCTACGAGTTCCTCTTCGTGGCCGCTCCGCTCGCGCTGCCCGGAGGGACCGGATCGCCCGTCAATCCGCTGGCGATCTTCTGACTCCGTGATGACGACGGAGGAGCGCTGGGGCGCTCCGTGGCGGGGACGCTGGATCTGGGACCGGGCACCAGAGGAGGCCTATTGGTGGCGCTCGACCGACGTCGAGGCCCGTTCGGTCTACCTGCGTCGTGTCGTCGAGATCGCCGAGGCCCCGGCGTCGCTGCCGATCCGGGTCACCTGCGACTCACGCTATGAGCTGCGCCTCAACGGCGCGTTCGTGG
This sequence comes from Candidatus Limnocylindrales bacterium, assembly GCA_046708025.1. GTDB lineage: Bacteria > Chloroflexota > Limnocylindria > Limnocylindrales > CSP1-4 > SPCO01. The sequence goes on along the minus strand of JBKKDW010000241.1, from coordinate 275 downwards.
GGCGAGGCCCCGTGCGAAGCGAGCCGGAGCACCTTGGTTGGGACGAATACGACCTCGCGCCGCTCCTGATCGTCGGGCACAACGTCCTCGTCGCCCTTTGTCGCTACTACGGTCAACCCGGCCCGTGGTGGCTGCCGGCAGCACCGCTGGGAACGCTCGGCCGCGGGTCGTTCTGCCTGGAGACGGCGCCCGACGCTGCCGTCGAGATCCTGACCGACGACCGCTGGCTGGCTCTCGACGCGGCGCGCGGGACGGCCGGCGCCCGGGGTATGCAC
>JBKKDW010000240.1:0-28917 GCA_046708025.1 Candidatus Limnocylindrales bacterium | reverse complement strand
CGCTGTACGGCCTCTACCAGCACAAGCGGACATTCGGCGGCAGCTGGCTGGAGCTGACCGGCGCTCACGAGCGGGTGTTCGATCCTCGCGGCTATGCCCTCGGGAGGCTCGCCGACCGGGTCGCCCGACTGGTCCGGCGATGACCGAGCCGACCGTGGCCGATCTCGTCGCCGCTGCCGAACCGTCGATCCCCTCGCCCTTGTCCGGCCTGATCGAGCGCTTGACCGGCGAGGGACGCCTGCGCGGCGCGCGACGCGACGGCCGGGCGATCGGCGCGGCCGGGCTGGCCGACATCGTCATTCGGGGCGTCACCAGCGACTCGCGTGCCGTCGGACCCGGGGCCCTGTTCGTCGCGATCCCGGGCCGGCACGTCGATGGCCACGAATTCGTCGCCCAGGCGGTGGAGCGGGGAGCGGCCGCCGCACTGGTCGAGCGGCCCCTCCCGGACCAGGCCCTGCCCCAGCTGATCGTTGGCGCCACGCCAGCGGCCCTGGCCAGCGCCGCGGCCTGGTGGTACCGGGATCCGAGCCATGATCTGGCCGTGGTGGGGATCACCGGCACGGACGGCAAGACGACCACCGCCTACCTGGCGGTCGCGGCGCTCGAGGCGGCCGGGATCCGGGCCGGGATGATCGGCACGACGGCGACCCGGATCGGCGGTCTCCAGGAACCCAACGAGGCGCATGCCACGACGCCCGAGGCGCCGGCCCTCCAGCAGGCCCTCCGGGCGATGGTCGTGGCCGGCGATCGGGCGGCGGTCATCGAGACCACGTCCCACGGCCTGGCCCTGGGTCGGGTGGGATCGGTCGCCTACGACGTCGCCATTCTGACCAACCTGACCCACGAACACCTCGAGCTGCACGGGACGTGGGAGGCCTACCGCGCTGCCAAGCTGTCACTCTTCGAGCGCCTTGCAGCGCACGAGCCGCGGCCCGGCCACCCGCCCAAAGCCTGGCCGCGCACCGGGGTCGTGAACGTGGACGACCCATCGGCGGGGGCGTTCATCGGGGTCGCCCAGGAGGCCGGCGCCCGAGTGCTGACGTACGGCACGGATCCCGCCGCCGACGTCCGTGCTACCCGGGTCGAGGAGGACGCTCGGCGCCTCCGAATCGCGTATGTAGCACCCTCGGGCGCGGGCACCGTTGAGCTCCAGCTCGCTGGTCGCTTCAACGTCCACAATGCGCTCGCCGTCGTGGCACTCGGCGAAGCCGTCGGGCTGGATATGGCGGCCGTACGCGATGGCCTCGCCTCGGTCCCGATGGTGCCCGGTCGAATGGAGCGGATCGAGCTCGGCCAGCCATTCAGCGTGATCGTCGACTTCGCCCACAGTCCGGCCTCGCTACGGACCGTGCTCGATCTGCTGGCGCCGGGTGCGGCGGCGCGCGGCGGCGGCCTGATCGTGGTCTTCGGCTCGGCCGGCGAGCGCGACACGGCCAAGCGTCCGGTGATGGGTCGGATCGCCGGCGAGCGTTGCCGCCTGGTCGTCGTCACCGACGAGGATCCACGGGGCGAGGATCACGATGCGATCAATGACGAAATCGCGCGTGGGGCGGAGGCGGCCGGTCGCCGGCGCGGCCATGATCTTCTGGTGATCGCCGATCGTCGGGCCGCGATCGAGGCCGCCTTTGAGCGCGCCCGGCCGGGCGACGTCGTCCTGCTGGCCGGCAAGGGTCACGAACACTCGATCATCGGTCCGGCCGGGCCGCAACCCTGGCAGGAACGCGCCGAGGCGGAGGAGGCCCTGCGCCGCGCCGGTTTTGGCGGCGGCTCTGGCTGAAAAGCCGCTGCTATCCTTGCGCCCGAATGGCAACCACCTCTCCGCGCATGAAAGCTTTGGCGGCGCCCCGTCCAAAATCGCCGCCGGCCGCCGGCACGACGACGCGCGGCCCGCGAACCCCGCCCGCCGTCCCGGCCAAGTCCGCTCCTCCGCCCGACTTCGAGGCGCTCCGGCTCGACCTCCTCGCGGCCATCACCGCCGAGCACCCAGGCGCGAACCTCGAGCCGGTCGTCCGGGCCTTCGATCTCGCCGTCGCCGCCCACGACGGTCAGCGCCGTGGGTCGGGCGAGCCGTATGTCACCCATCCGATCGCGTGCGCCCAGATCCTGGCCGAGCTCGGGATCGACCCGGTCGCGATCCAGGCGGCCCTGCTCCACGACGTCCCCGAGGACACTGAGTACAGCCTGACCGACGTCGAGGAGAAGTTTGGTGCGGAGGTCTCCCAGCTCGTCGACGGCGTCACGAAGCTGTCCAAGTTCAGCACCCATAGCCACGAGCAGCAGCAGGCCGAAAACATCCGCAAGATGCTGCTGGCGATGGCCCAGGACATCCGGGTCGTCCTGATCAAACTGGCCGACCGTCTCCACAACATGCGCACGCTGTACGGCCTGCCGTCCGACAAGCAGCAGCGCATCGCCCGCCAGACGATGGAGATCTACGCGCCGCTGGCCGAGCGGCTCGGGATCTGGCAGATGAAGTGGGAACTGGAGGATCTCGCCTTCAAGGCCCTCGAACCTGAGCACTTCCGGGAGCTGGCCAGGCTGCTCGACACCCGCCGGGTGGGGCGCGAGTCGCACATCGAGCGGGCGATCGCGGAGCTCCGGCCGCGCCTCGAGGCGGCCGACATCCGGGCCGACCTGCAGGGCCGCCCAAAGCACATCTACAGCATCTGGAAGAAGATGGAGCGCAAGAGCGCGGAGTTCGGCGAGATCTACGACGTCTATGCCATCCGCATCCTGGTCGACGAGGTGCGCGACTGTTACGCCGCCCTTGGCATCGTCCATTCGCTCTGGCGGCCGATCCCCGGCCAGTTCGACGATTACATCGCGGTTCCCAAGAACAATTTGTATCAGTCGCTCCACACCGCGGTGATCGCGCTCGACGGCAAGCCGCTCGAGATCCAGATCCGGCCCAACAAGATGCACCAGGTCAGCGAGGTGGGGATCGCCGCTCACTGGCGCTACAAGGAGGGCACCAAGTCCGACCGCGAGTACGACGCCAAGCTCGCCTGGCTGCGCCAGCTGCTCGATTGGCAACGCGACGTGTCGGATGCGACCGAGTTCGTCGAGGGCATCAAGCTCGACATCTTCCAGGATCAGGTCTTCGTGTTCACTCCCAAGGGCGACATCAAGGACCTCCCGGCGGGCGCCACGCCGCTCGACTTCGCCTATCGCATCCACACCGACGTCGGCCACCGGACGATCGGCGCGAAGGTCAACAACCGGCTCGTCCCGCTCGACTACCGGCTGAAGAATGGCGACATCGTTGAGATCGTCACCACCAAGGGCGAGCACGGGCCGTCACGCGACTGGATGACCGTGGTCCGGACGGGCCACGCTCGGGAGAAGATTCGACAATGGTTCAAGCGCAAGGATCGTGACGAGAACATCGTCCATGGCCGCGAGTCGCTCGAGCGGGAGCTGCGGCGCCTGGCCCGGACCTCGATCGCGGCGGTGGGTCCGGACCGGATCGCCGACGCCGCCCGGCATTACAACTACGATTCGCTCGAAGACTTCTACGCTGCCATCGGCTATGGCGCGGTGGGCGCCCAGTCGGTCGTCATGCGGCTCGGCGTCGTCGATGACACTCACGGCACGCTGCCGACCATCGCCCCGCCCCAGCAGCTGGCCAGGACCGGCGGGGTTCGGGTCAAGGGCGTGGGCGACCTGTTGGTGCGCTTCGCCAAGTGCTGCCACCCGATCCCGGGCGACCCGATCGTCGGCTTTATCACCCGCGGCAAGGGCGTCACGGTTCACCTCCAGACCTGCCCGACGGCGGTCAACGAGCGCGAGGTCAGCCGGCTCATCGAGGTCCAGTGGGAGGCCGCGCCGACCCAGACCTACCCGATTGCGATCCGGGTCGAGGCCTACGACCGAACCGGCCTGCTCAGCGACATCACCCAGGTCGTGGCCGAGAACAAGGTCAACATCCTGGCTGCCCACGTTGGCGTCACCTCCGACCACACGGCGGTGGTGACGGCCACGCTCCAGGTCGCCTCGGTCTCCCAGCTGGCCCGGGTCATGAGCCGGATCGAGACGCTCAAGGATGTCATCAGCGTGCAGCGCGACCTCGGCTGAGCGTGTTGACAGGCTATCCGGTGCCTGTCATCGCCGCCTGAGCCCTAAACTCCGTCCGATGTCGACCTTCAAGGCTCCGCGCGGAACACGCGACCTGTTGCCAGGTGAGACCCACACCTGGACCCGCCTTGAACGGCTTGCGGCAGATCTTGCCGCTCGCTACGGCTATCGGCGAATCGAGACGCCGTTGTTCGAGCAAACGGGCGTCTTCGAACGCGGCATCGGCGAGGTCACCGACGTCGTGGAAAAGGAGCTATTCCGAATCGCGCCGCGGCGCGAGGAGTCCGAATCGTGGGCGCTTCGTCCGGAACCGACGGCCGGGATCGTTCGCGCCTACATCCAGCATGGGATGCAGACGTGGGCGCAGCCGGTCAAGTTGATGATGATCGGGCCGATGTTCCGCTACGACCGACCGCAGGCCGGCCGATTCCGCCAGTTCTGGCAGTTCGACGTCGAGGCGATCGGGGATACCGGACCGGCCGTCGACGCCGAGATCATCGAGCTCGGGACGCGATTCTACCGGGAAGCAGGGCTGGACACGGTCGAGGTCCTTCTCAATTCGATCGGCGACGTTGCCTGCCGGCCCGCCTATGTCACCGAGCTGACCGCGTACTACGAGCCGTATCGGACGGCGCTTCCGGCGATCGAGCGCGGGCGGCTGGACCGGAACGTCCTGCGGCTTCTTGATTCGAAGGACCCAGCGATGGCGCCGATCAACGCCGAGGCGCCCCGGATCACGGACCGGCTGTGCGCGGATTGCACCCAGCATTTCGCGGCGGTTCGAGCCCACCTCGACGGGCTGGGCGTGCCCTATCGGCTGGAACCTGGGCTCGTGCGCGGCCTCGACTATTACACGCGGACGGCGTTCGAGTTCTACGTCGTCGGCCGCGAGGGGCAACAGCAGGCCCTGGCCGGCGGCGGGCGCTACGACGGCCTGGTCGAGCTGCTCGGCGGCCGCCCGACCCCCGGGATCGGATTTGGGCTCGGGCTGGACCGGCTGGTCCTGGCCCTCAGCGCGACGGGCGCGGTGGCTCCGCTCGAGCCGACCCTGGCGGCGGTCGTCGTGGGGGCCAATCCGGACGACACGATCGGCCGGCTTCGGGTTGCCACGGACCTTCGAGCGATGGGCATCTCGGCGCGGGCCGAGCTGGACCACCGCAAGCTCGGCAAGCAACTCGAGGCGGCGGCGCGCGACGGCGCCCACTTCGCGGTGATCCTGGGCGACGAGCTGGCCAGCGGCGACGTGGGGCTGCGCGATCTGCCGGCGGGTACCCAGAAAGTCGTCGCCGTCGCCGACCTGGCCCGCGAGATCGAACGGGCGCATGCCGCACACCGCCACGGCTGAGTGGATCGGGCGAACCGTGGCACGATAGGCGGGACCAGGTCCAGGGCCGCGCACCAGATCCAGGAGGACGAACACGATGTCGGTCGCACGCGTCAGCGAGATCAGCAGCACATCGGAGGAGAGCTTCGAGCGGGCCATCCGCGAGGGACTGGACCGGGCCAACAAGACGCTCCGGAACGTAAAGGGCGCCTGGATCAAGGAGCAGGCCGTCGACGTGGAGGACGGCCGGATCATGCGCTACCGGGTGAATATGCTGGTGACGTTCATCCTCGACGACTGACCGAACCGCGGCCGATCCGCTCAGCGCGAAGCCAGCTCGACGACCAGGTCGTCGAGCGACGCCACGGTTGCGGCGCTTCCCGCTCCCGCGAGCGTAGCCGCGTCGACCGCCGAGCCGGCGGTCACACCGATCGCGATCATGCCCGCGGCGACGGCCGCCAGCATGTCCCAGGTCGAGTCGCCAACGTACCAGCAGGCCGATGGCTCGACGTTCAGCTCCCGAGCCGCCAGGAGCAACAGGTCCGGCTCGGGCTTGGCATGCCTGACATGGCTGGCGTCGACGATCAGCGGCTCGTGGGGCAAACGGAGCGCCGCAACTGATGCTGCCACCTGCGCCTTTCGGCTCGATGTCGCGATGGCCCACGGGATTCCCCGCTGTTCCAGTGCCGAGATGAGCACATGGACGCCGGGGAGTGGCCGCGGCGACACGTTCAGGCGCGCATAGATCTCGCCGGATCGACGGTCGATCGCCTCGGCTCGCTGGTCGTCGATGCGGCCGCCGGCGAGGGCGGCGATCTCCCTGGCCAGGCGTCTGCCATCGAGCCCGATCAGGGGTGCGAGTCGCTCCCGGCTGGTCCGGAGTTCCGCCTCGGTCAGGGCCTGCTCCCACGCCGCGATTCGCGCCCCGACCGTGTCGACCAGCGTTCCGTCGAGGTCGAACAGCACGGCTCCGGGCAGCGAGAGCTGGCTGGGAGTGCTCATCGGCGCCCATTCTGACGGTCGTCAGGCGTCCGCCACAGGGGAGTGGGACTTTCGGCTCATGGTGCATCCGTGCCCACAGCGTCAGGCTTCCGGTCAGTGAACAACCGGTCACCCCGGGGAGAAGACGCGGACTGATGCCTGACTTCGCACAGCCGGCGCCGGAGATGGCGCTTTATCTCGCCGTGGCGGTCGCCCTGATCGGCGCGCTGCTGGGGGCCGCGGGATTCGCGTTCACCGTCGTCCGCCGCCAGACACAGCGAATGGCCCACCTCCTGGACCTCCTCACCTCGGCCACAGACGCGCGCCACCTCGCCGACGCCAGGGGCATCCGCGATCCGCACCTGCGGGCGAGCCTTGGCCTGCTGGCCAAACGTCTGACGGAGGTCTGGACCCTCGCGACCGTGGACCAGCTCACCGGCGTCCTCAACCGCCAGGCTGTGCTGGCCGAGCTTGAGAAGGAGATCGGCCGGGCGGCCCGCTACGGGCATCAAGTGTCGGTCGTGATGGTCGACCTCGACCATTTCAAACGGCTCAATGACTCGCACGGCCACGCCGCCGGCGACCTACTCCTGCGCCAGGTCGCGGACATCCTTCGAACCAACCTGCGCGGTGTGGATGTCGTCGGTCGCTACGGTGGTGAGGAGTTCCTGCTCGTCCTGCCGGAGACCGATGTCGATGCCGCCGCGTCGCTCGCCGAGAAGCTGCGCCGATTGGTTGGACGGCACGAGCTGGTCCTGGCCGATGGCTACCAGGCGAGCGCAACCCTGTCGGCCGGAGTGGCCGGCGGACTCGGCGGTCACCTGCGGCTCGACGCGCTCGTGCGCGACGCCGACAATGCGATGTACAGCGCCAAGGCGCTCGGCCGCGACCAGGTCTACGTCTTCCACGAGCTCGAGGACGACGGCCTGGTGCGCCGGGCGGCAATCGCGCCAAGCGCCCGTAGCCATGCCATGGAGGTTGGGCGCGCCGCCTTTGGTGCCGCCACTGACTCGCTCACGGCCGCACTCGACGCGCGCCCTGGCTGGGCCGGCAAGCCGTCGACGATGATCGCCGGGGCCGCCGTCGAACTCGCCGTCGGGCTGGGCCTTCCCCATAGCGAGGTCGAGCGCATCCGTGTCGCCAGCCTGCTGCACGATCTGGGCAAGCTCGCCATTCCCGAGGAGATCCTGACCAAGCCCGGCGAGCTCAACGACCCCGAGTGGCGGATCGTGTCCGAGCATCCCAAGATCGGCCAGATCATCCTGGAGCAGGCCGGCGCGCTGCGCGACGCGGCGACGATCGTGCTCCATCATCACGAATGGTTCGACGGCCGCGGCTATCCCCACGGCCTGGCCGGGGAGGAGATCCCGGTCGGGGCACGGATCGTTGCGATCGCCGACGCTTATGAGGCCATGGTCGCCGGTCGGCCGTATCGTGCCGCGATCAGCCATCAGGCGGCGCTCGACGAGCTGCGCCGGCACTGCGGGCTGCAGTTCGACCCCCACCTCGTCGTGGCATTCGCGGAGCTCTTCGCTGAGCGGATGCCGTTCACGATCGAGGGTGGAATCGTAGGCCACTCGCACCTGGCGGACGTGCTCCACGACGCCCGGAGCAATGCCGAGATCCATGACTCCCTCCACGACCGGCGCCGGCGTGTTGTGCCCTCGGCCCGGGCAGCCGACGTCGAGGTGACCGGCACCCACGGATAGCGCGCTGGCAATCGGGGGCGCCAGACGACTGCGGTGCCCACTCGCACCATGGACGCCACATCTCGACTGATCTGACATTGCGTTTGGCGGTCGGGCGGTCAACACTGCCGGCATGACCACCTACGATCGGCGTCTCGGCCTGCTCACGCTCGGACTCATCGGGGCGCTGGTGCTTGCCATCCCCGTTCTCGGTGCGGGTCCATCGCCCTCGGCTGCCGAGAAGGCCGAGGCCGGGGCGAAAGCACGAGCAGACAAGGGTCCCGAGATCGTGCGAACCCTCAACGGCACGGTCGTGAAGGCGACCGACGCGAAGGGTCGATCGACGTTCTCACTCACGGTCGGCGGCGTGACCTGGGAGCTGTCGGCCGGCCCGAAGTGGTACTGGGGCGACAAGAACCCGCTGTCAGCCTTCGTCGGCAAGACCGTCGAGGTGGTGGGCACGCACCGCGCAGGCGAGACCGAGCTGGACGTGGACACGGTCGACGGCAAGGCGTTGCGCGCGGCAGGCAAACCGCCCTGGGCTGGCGGTCCAAAGGTCCAGGGAGAGATTCATCCGGGCTGGAAGGACTGGAAGGGCGGCGGCAAGCCCGGCAAGGGCCACGGCCGGGACCGCGCACCCGGTCAGGACAAGGTCGGTTCGACCACCAACTGAGGTAGCGGGCCACTTTCTCCGCGGGTGACGTCTCGGGGCGACTACGATACGGCGGCCATGACCGATCCTGTCCCGAGTCTCGCCACGCCCTACCGCAGTCACACCGCTGGCCAGCTGCGGGGAGGCGATGCCGGCACGAACGCTCGCCTGGCCGGGTGGGTACACCGTCGGCGCGACTACGGTGGCCTGATCTTCATCGATCTCCGGGATCGTCACGGGATCACCCAGGTCGTGGTCGATCGCGACGATGCGCCGTCGGAGGTACTCGAAATCGCGGCTCGGGTGCGTCCGGAGTACGTGATCAGCGTCTTCGGTGAGGTGGCAGCGCGCCTGGCCGGCACCGAGAACGCCCGACTCTCGACCGGCGAGATCGAGCTTCGGGCGACCGAGCTGACCATCCTCGCGGAAGCGAAGACGCCGCCGTTCTACATCAACGAGCCCGACGCCGCGATCGACGAGAGCGTTCGCCTCAAGTTTCGCTACCTGGATCTTCGGCGCCAACCGATGCAGCGGAACCTGGTCCTGCGCAGCCGGATGGTCCAGGCCATCCGCGAGGTCCATCACGCCAATGGGTTCCTGGAAGTCGAGACGCCGACGCTCATCAAGAGTACACCAGAGGGGGCGCGCGACTTCATCGTCCCCAGCCGGCTCCAGCCCGGAGCCGTCTACGCCCTGCCCCAGAGCCCGCAGCAACTCAAGCAGCTGCTGATGGTCGCGGGCATCGATCGCTATTTCCAGATCGCCCGCTGCTATCGTGACGAGGACCTGCGCGGCGACCGCCAGCCCGAGTTCACCCAGCTCGACCTGGAAATGAGCTTCGTCGATGAGAGCTCGGTGATGACGTTCGTCGAGGCGATGGCCGTCGAGGTGTCCCGGGCGACGGTGCCCGAGCGGCCGATCCAGGCGGCGCCGTTCCCGGTGCTCACCTTCGAGGCGGCGCTCGAGCGCTTCGGCTCGGACAAGCCGGATGTTCGCTTCGGGATGGAACTGGTCGACCTCGCCCCGGCCCTCGTCGGTGCCGACGGCGCGCCCGTCTCGGGCTTCGGCGTCTTCGATTCGACCATCGCTGGCGGCGGTCGGGTGAAGGGGATCGTCGCCCCGGGCATGGCCGGCGTGACCCGTCGCGAGATCGACGAGCTGACCGAACGCGCCCGCCGTTTCGGCGCCAGGGGCCTGGCCTACCTGGCTCTCGGGCCCGGCGGCGCGATCCGGAGCCCGATCGCGAAGTTCGTGTCCGATGAGACCCAGCGAGCCCTGGTCGAGCGGGCCGGGGCGGCCGAAGGCGACCTGATCCTGATCGTCGCCGACAGCGCGGATGTCACGGCTGAGGTCCTGGGCCGGTTGCGGGTGGAGCTGGGGGCGCGCCTGGGCCTGGCCGACCCAAACGTGCTCGCCTATGTCTGGGTCCACCGCTTTCCGATGTACGAGTGGGATGCCGACAACGGCCGCTGGGACGCGACTCACAACCCGTTCAGCGGCGTCCTCCCCGAGGACGAGGCGCTTCTGGTCACGAACTCCGGCGACCCGGGCCGGCCAGCTCCGGACGATCCCGCGGGTCGGGCCCGGGCCCTCCAGTACGATCTCGCCCTCAACGGTTGGGAGCTCGGAGGCGGATCGATCCGGATTAACCGGCGCGATCTACTGGAGCGCTCGTTCCTGCTCCAGGGCCAGACCGCCGACGCGATGCGCGAGAAGTTCGGGGCCGTGCTGGACGCATTCGAATATGGCGCGCCGCCGCACGGCGGGATCGCCATCGGGATCGATCGCTGGGCCGCCCTCCTTGCCGGTCAGACCAATATCCGCGAGGTCATGGCGTTTCCCAAGACCCAGTCGGGCAGCGACCTGATGCTCGACGCGCCGTCGACGCCGGAACCCAGCCAGTACGAGGAACTCGGCCTGCGCTTCGTCGGCCTCCCAGGGAAGGGCGGCTAGCGCCTGGGCAGGCTCCTTGAGGCGCTTGACTGGTTCGCCAGCCGGCCGCGCCTGGCCGCCCTGCTGGGCGCCGCCTGCATCTCGTTCTCCGGGATCTTCTATCAGTTTGCCGAGGTGTCGCCATCAACCGGGACGGTCTACCGGGCCCTGTTCGGCCTGCCGCTCCTGGCCCTGGTCGGCATCGCGGAGTGGCGCCGGTTTGGGGGATTGCCGGCGGCCACGGTTCGCCTCGCGGCGATCGCCGGAGTCTTCTTCGCCGGCGACCTGCTCCTGTGGCACCATGCCATCGAGGCCGTTGGGGCCGGTCTCGCGACCGTGCTGGGCAATCTCCAGGTCATCGTCGTCGGCATCGTCGCGTGGCTGCTGCTCGGGGAGCGGCCGTCGCGCGCCACGCTGCTGGCGTTGCCGTTCGTGCTGGCCGGCGTCGTCCTGATCTCCGGAGCGATCGGGGACGATGCCTACGGAGCCGACCCGGCGGTCGGCGTGCTCCTTGGGATCGGAACGGCCTTGTGCTACGCGGGCTATCTGCTGGTCATCCGGCGCGGCGGCCGCGACGCGCGCAAGCCCGCCGGGCCGGTCGCCGTGGCGACACTGTTCACCGCGCTCGCCGCCTCGCTGGCCGGGGCCGTGGTCGGCGATCTGGATCCTGCGCCGCCGCTCGAGAGCCTTGCCTGGCTGGCGGTCCTTGGCGTTTCCTCACAGTCGGTCGGCTACATCCTGATCTCGATCTCGTTGCCGCGCCTGCCCGCGGTCATCACCTCCATCATCCTGCTGGCGCAACCGGTGATGACCGTGATCCTGTCGATCTTCCTGCTCGGCGAGACGCCGTCGAGCATCCAGTTGCTTGGCGTCGTACTGGTCATCGGCGGGATCGCCGGGGCGACCGTGCCCCTGGCCCGAATCCGCGATCGGCTGCCCGCGCGCCGTGCCGGTCCTATGGTTCCGTGAGTTCGGTCTCGCCCTCGACGTCGGCGCCCCACTCGTGGGTGTGGCCTGCCGGCGGATCGGGTGGACCCTCGTAGGCGGGCAGATCGGCGGAATCGATGGTGGCGTCGAGAATCACCCCCGGGTCGCCGACCTCCACGATTCTCGTCGGCACGGCCGCCGCGAGCTCCTCGATCACGTCGGGCGGCATCCGATCGGCGGCGACCGCCCGTAGCGCGTCGAGATGGACCACGGGGACCAGCACCGGCCAGCCGGGTTCGCCCTGCCAGCCCGGCCGCAGCATCGTTGCGGGATCCGGCCCGTGGGCCTCGATCAGCGAGGTGATGGTCTCGGGCCCCACCCAGGTCATGCGCGAGGGCCAGAGCAGGACGGCCGTCGTGTCGCGCACCTCGGCCAGCGCGAGTTCGGCGCCCCGGATCATCTGGCCGACCGGGCCGGCGTCCACAGGGGCAGGGGAGCCGTGGATTGCCTCGGTGCCGAGCAATGCTGCGGCAACCGCACCGTCGGGATCGGGTGACAGGACCATGACCGGCAGGGCGCCGCCCGACCAGGCCAGATCAACCAGCCGGCGTACCCGCGGTTGGCCCAATGTGTCGGCCAGGGCTCCCTCCGCTGATACGGACAGGATCACGGCGGCAACGGTCATCGGACGGAGTGTAGCGGGCCACCGTGAGCCCCAGGTGCGGCGTTCCGTGGCACAATCGGCTGTCCCCACCACCTGGAGATCCGTACGCCCGTGCCCAACGCGACGACCAGCGCCGCCACCACGATCCGGGCTGATTTGCGCAACGTGGCAATCGTCGCCCACGTCGACCATGGCAAGACCACGCTCGTCGACGCGATGCTCCGCCAGACCGGCGCCTTCCGCGCCAACCAGGCGGTCGTCGATCGGGTGCTTGATTCGGGCGACCTCGAGCGTGAGAAGGGGATCACCATCCTGGCCAAGCAGACCACGGTCGATCACGCCGGGGTCCGACTCAACATCGTCGATACGCCAGGCCACGCCGACTTCGGCGGCGAGGTCGAGCGCTCGCTACTGATGGTCGATTCGGTCCTGTTGCTCGTCGACGCCGCCGAAGGCCCGCTGCCGCAGACCCGCTACGTCCTCCAGAAGGCGATGGCTCGCCGGCTGCCGGTCGTGGTTGCCCTCAACAAGAACGATCGCGGCGATGCCCGGCCGGCGGAGGTGCTCGACGAGGTCTACGAACTGTTCATGGACCTCGGCGCCGACGAGCACCAGATCGAGTTTTCGATCGTTTACACCAACGCCAAGGCGGGCACGGCGACCCGCGACCTGGCCAGGCCGGGCACGGATCTGCGCCCGCTCCTGGACCTGCTGGTCGAAGTCACCCCTCCGGTCAGCTACACGCCGGGCCATCCGCTGCAGCTCCTGGTCACGAACCTGTCGGCCAACGAGTACGTCGGGCGGATGGCCGTCGGACGCATCTGGAACGGTGAGATCCGGACCGGCCAGCGGATCGTGGTCGTGCGCGAGGAGGCGGACGATACGGCGGGAGCGGTCGAGCCGGGCCGGACGATCATGATCTCGGGCACGGTCACGAGCCTCCAGACCGCGCACGGCATCGAGCGCGTCGATATCGAGCACGCCGGACCCGGCGACATCGTCAGTGTGGCCGGGCTGCCCGAGGTCACGATCGGCGACACGCTGACCGATCCAGCCGACCCGCGGCCGCTGCCCCGCCTAGACGTCGACACCCCGACCCTGCGCATGACCTTCGGGGTCAACACCTCGCCGCTCGCCGGGCGCGAAGGCAAGTACGTCACCAGCCGTCAGATCAAGGCACGCCTCGACAAGGAGGTCCTCGGCAACGTCTCGATCGAGGTCCGGGCCGCCGAGTCGAGCGAAGCCTTCGAGGTCCGGGGCCGGGGTGAGTTGCAGCTGGCCGTGCTCATCGAGCAGATGCGTCGAGAGGGCTTTGAGCTGACGGCATCCCGGCCCGAGGTCCTGCTTCGCCAGGTCGACGGAGCCATCCAGGAACCCTACGAACGGATCACGATCGACATCCCGCCCGACTACATCGGGGAGATCCAGTCGGCGCTCGCCGGTCGCAAGGGCCGCCTGGAACAGATGTCGACCGACTCCGACGGTCGGGTCCGGCTCGAGTACGTGCTGCCCATCCGTGGCCTGATCGGCTATCGCGGCCAGCTGCTCACGGACACCCGGGGCACGGCGCTGCTGCACCAGATCGGCGAGGGCTACGGGCCTTGGGCCGGGGAGGTCACCCACCGGACCAACGGCGTCCTCGTCTCGGACCGGGCCGGCGTCTCGAACGCCTATGGCCTGTTCAACCTCGAGCAGCGGGCGACGCTGTTCATTGGCGCCGGGACCGAGGCCTACGAGGGCATGATCGTGGGTGAGAACTCGCGCTCAGGCGACATGGACGTCAACCCGACCAAGGAAAAGAAACTCACCAACATTCGGACCCACTCCCACGACGAGTCCTTGCGGCTCATCCCGCCTCGCCCGCTCACGCTCGAGACGGCCCTGGAATTCATCGCCGCCGACGAGCTCGTGGAGGTGACCCCGCTGTCGATCCGGCTGCGCAAACGCGCCCTCTCGCAACACGATCGGCGCCGCGAAGTCGGGCGGGCCGAGGATCTTCGTCGGGCCGGCGAACGCGAGGACGTCCCAGCCGGTTGACCCCTGCCAGCTGGGAGAGGGTCCAAGCGTACAATCGCGGGCATGGCGATCTACCTTGACCATGCGGCCACGACCCCGCTCCGGCGCGAGGTCCTGGACGCGATGCTGCCGTTCCTGACGGAGACGTTCGGCAACCCGAGCTCCGCTCACAGCTTTGGCCGGAGGGCCCGTGCTGCGCTGGAAGATGCGCATGAACAGGTCGCCGCCCGCCTGAACGCGCAGGGTCGGGAGATTGTCTTCACATCGGGCGGCACCGAGGCCAACAACCTCGCGCTCAAGGGGGCGGCATGGGCCGGCAAGGCGCACGGTCACCGGATCGTGACCTCCGCCGTCGAGCATCACGCCGTCGGTCACACCCTGCGTTACCTCGAGAAGTTCGGCTTCGAGATCGTGGAACTGCCGGTCGATCGCTATGGGCGAGTCGATCCCGACCAGCTCGAGAGCGCGCTCAATGACCGGACCATTGTGGTCTCGATCATGCTGGCCAACAACGAGGTCGGCACGATCCAGCCGATCCGCGAGCTCGCGGCCATTGTCCGCGCACGCAAGGGCGTCCTGATCCACGTCGATGCCGTGCAGGCCGCGCCGTACGTCGACCTCGACGTCGAGGCGCTCGGTGCCGACCTGGTTTCGCTCGGTGCGCACAAGTTCGAGGGCCCCAAGGGAGCCGGTGCGCTGTATGTCCGGCACGGCACGCATATCCTCGCGCAGCAACAGGGCGGCACCCAGGAGCGCCATCGCCGGGCGGGCACGGAGAACGTCGCCGGCGCGGTGGGTCTGGCCTCGGCCTATGAGCTGGCCTGCACGGAGCGGCCAGAGACCGTCGCCCGGCTGCGCCGCCAGCGGGACAGGCTGGCCAAGGCGATCCTGGCCACGCCCGGGACCGAAACCACGGGCCACCCGAAGCAGCGCCTGCCGGGACTCCTTTCGATCATCGCTCGCGACACGGACGGGACTGCGGTCTCGATGTCGCTTGACCTCGAGGGGATCGCCTGTTCGGTGGGTTCGGCGTGCACGACTGGTTCGACCGAGGTGAGCCACGTGCTGGCGGCCATGGGCTACCCGGACGAAGAGGCGCGGGGAGCCCTACGCCTGTCGCTAGGCCGCACGACGACGGACGACGAGATCGCGCTCGCCTGCGAAGTCGTGCCGCGCGTCCTCGCCTCCATGCGCCTGGGCACCGTGACCCTGGCCGCCGATCCGCTTGGCCAGAGCGTCCTGGTGTGAGCCGAATCCTTGTCGCGATGTCGGGCGGCGTCGACTCGTCCGTTGCCGCGGCGCTCCTCCATCAACAGGGTCACGAGGTGATCGGTGTCTGGATGCGTCTGCACGACGTCGCCGACAGCTATTCCGAGTTCAAGAAAAGTTGCTGCTCGCTGGATGCCGCCGATGACGCGCGGCGGGTCGCTGCGCAGCTGGACATTCCGTTCTACGTGATGAACCTGGAGCGCGAGTTCAATGGCGGCGTCCTCCAGCCGTTCCTCGACGCCTACCTCGACGGCCGGACGCCGAGCCCATGCGTGGACTGCAACACGTATGTGAAGTTCGGGGCGCTGCTTGGGCGGGCGCGCCATCTGTACGACTGCGAAGCGGTGGCGACGG
Source organism: Candidatus Limnocylindrales bacterium (assembly GCA_046708025.1). Taxonomy (GTDB): domain Bacteria; phylum Chloroflexota; class Limnocylindria; order Limnocylindrales; family CSP1-4; genus SPCO01. The sequence goes on along the minus strand of JBKKDW010000240.1, from coordinate 13,036 downwards.
GCCATTACGCGCGACGGGACGTCGGTCCGGACGGCCAGGCTCGCCTGCTCCGCGCCCGCGACGCCGACAAGGACCAGACCTACTTCCTGTACGGCCTGCGCCAGGATCAGCTGGAGCACGCCCGGTTCCCGCTGGGTGAGCTGACCAAGCCCGAGGTGCGTGATGTCGCGCGCTCGCTGGGGCTCGCCACCGCAGAGAAGCCCGAGAGCCAGGAGATATGTTTCGTGCCAGGCGGGGACTACCGCGATGCCCTTCGCGACCGGGCCGGCTGGATGCCCTCGCCGGGTCCGCTCGTCGACCGCGACGGTGAACGGGTCGGCGAACACGCTGGGGTTGCCGCCTACACGGTCGGCCAGCGGCAGGGGCTCGGGGTCGCGCTGGGCTCGCCGCGTTACGTCAGCCGGATCGATCCGCTGACGAACACGATCACCCTGGGCCGGCGCGAAGACCTTGAGACGACGACGATCGAGCTCGTGCGGGCGAGCTTCGTGGCCGGGCGCGCCCCTGCGGGCGACACGTTCCGGGCAGACGTCCGCATCCGCCATCGGGCGACCCCGATCCCGGCGACCGTGCGACCCGACCCCGGGGGCGCCGGTGCCAGCGAGCGCTGGGTGATCGAGACCGACGCGCCGATCTGGGCAGCCGCCCCGGGTCAGGCGGCTGTCCTGTATGACGGCCAGGTCGTGCTCGGCGGCGGACGCATCGCCCGGTCAGTGGCGGCGGGAGCGCCGCCGCCGGCCGGCGCCCTCGTCATCTCGGGCCGGTGAGCATCGAGCCGGCCCTGATCCTGGCGATCCTGGTCGGCACCTTCCACGCGTCGCTCAACGTGCTCCTCCGCGGCAGCGCCGGCGGTCGACTGCCGATCATCGTGGGCGCCGCGATCCTGGGTGCGTGGGCCGGCGACGCGCTGGGCGATCGCCTCGGGATTCACTTGCTCTCGATCGGCGACTTCAGGCTGCTGGCCGCGTCCGTGCTGGCCTGGGTCGGGATCGGGATCTCAAGCGCCGTGGCGATCCTCGGGCCCTCGAAGGGCAGCGCGTGACCCCCCGACACCGGCGGACATCACGACCGATCACTCGCGGGTCGAGTCGCTGGTACTGCTCATTCCGCTCGGCTGATCAGCGCGGTCCGGGCGCCTGACCGGGATCAGGGGTTGGCGTTGACCCAGAGCACGAGCGCCAGTGTGATCGCGGCGGGCAGGGCCTGGATCAACAGGATCCGGCGACTGACCGTGACGCCGCCGAACAGGCCGGCGACCACGACGCAGGCCAGGAAGAACACCTTGGCCTGAAACGCGACTGGATCGGCGGCCAGCACGCCCCAGATCAGGCCAGCCGCGAGGAAGCCGTTGTAGAGCCCCTGATTGGCCGCCAGCGACGCCGAACGGTCGGCGTAGGCCTGGTCCATCCCAAACGTGCGCAGGCCCCGCGGCGTCCGCCACAGGAACATCTCGAGGACCAGAAAGTAGACGTGCAGCACGGCGACGAGCAGGACGAGGACGGTCGCGAGTGTGCTCAAGGCTGGGCCTCTCGTTCGGTGGGCCGGGGTGCCGTGACTCTATCAGGCGCGGTGTCCCGCGCGCATCGTCGTGCGACTGATCGGCCCGGTGTGAGTGCCGTATGGCAGGTCAGTACCGCTCAGATCAATAAACGCCAGGCAAGGGGTGCCATAGCCGCTGGTTCCGTTGCCACGTGGCCGATCCGGGCGCTGGCTCCACGCTCGGACGGAGGTCAACGAGCCTCAAACTCCAATCGCCGCTGGCGCTTGCGGCGGTTCCTTCGCTGGATCTATCACTGCCAGCGATAAGGGCCGCCGGAACGCGCCCGCAGATCGAGAGACGCACGACATTGGGAGCGCCTTCCCGATGCGGGTCCAGGCAACCGACGGTATCGAGCGCTGACGGGAAGCTCCATCAGCAGCGGAACGCCTCGTCCGTGTCGGAGCAAGGCCGGTCCGTCAGCGCCGACCAGCGTTCAGCCGCCTGCGGGCCGCCGTTCGGTACCATTGCGCCCAATGCCGCCACCCGTCCAGATCCCAGATCCGCGGATCGCGGCGTTGCCCGCCGCCCAGATTCGGCGCCGGTTCGTCGAGTTCTTCGCCGACCGCGGCCATGCGATCGTGCCCACCGCCTCGCTTGTTCCCGCCGGCGACCAGACCTTGCTCTTCACCAACGCCGGAATGGTCCAGTTCAAGGACGTCTTCACGGGCGCCGAGACGCGCAGCTACAGGCGCGCCGTCGACTACCAGCGCTGCCTGCGGGTGGCCGGCAAGCACAACGACTTCGAGGAGGTCGGACGGACACCGCGTCATCACACCCTCTTCGAGATGCTCGGCAACTGGAGCTTTGGCGATTACTTCAAGCGCGAGGCAATCCAGTGGGCCTGGGAATTCCTGACGGACGACCTGGGAATCCCGGGCGACCGTCTCGCGGCCACGACCTACCGCGACGACGAGGTCGCCTGGAACGTCTGGCGCGATGAGATCGGCCTGCCGCCCGAACGGATGGCCCGCTGGGGCGACGTGGACGCCGGTGACGACAAGAACTTCTGGCGGATGGCGGAAACGGGGCCGTGCGGGCCATGCAGCGAGATCCACTTCGATCGCGGCCCGCAGTTCTCCGAGGGTCCCCACTGCATCCCCGACCACTCGGAGACCTGCCCGCGCTGGCTCGAGATCTGGAACCTGGTGTTCATGGAGTTCGATCAGCGATCGGACCGTCGGGTTCCGCTGCCGTTTCCCAGCGTCGACACCGGGCTGGGCCTGGAGCGCCTGGCCAGCGTCCTCCAGCAGGTCCCGACCAACTACGACACGGATCTGTTCAGCCCGATCCATGCCCGCATGCGCGAACTGATCGGGCACGATCCCGATACGTTCGAAGCCGAGCGATTCAGCTACCAGGTCATCGCCGACCACGCCCGCGCGGTCACGTTCCTCATTGGCGACGGCGTGCTGCCGGCGAACGATGGCCGCGGCTATGTCCTGCGCCGAATTCTGCGACGCGCCGTCAGGCACGGCCGCCTGCTGGGGCGGAGCGAGCCGTTTGTGGCCGATGCCGCCGCCGTCGTGATCGACGTGATGGGCGAGGCGTACCCCAACCTCGTGGCGCGGCGGGACGTCATTCTCGGCGTCATCGACCGGGAGGAGACCCAGTTCGCCCGCACGCTCGACGCCGGGACGGGGCAGCTCGAGGCGGCGCTGCGGTCGCTGACCCAGGCCGGGCGGGTCATCGGCCGGCGTCCGGAGGACCTGCCCGAGCACGCCCCTCGGGTTCCTGGCGATCTCGCCTTCCGGCTCCATGACACGTACGGATTTCCGGTCGATCTGACGGTCGAACTCGCCGCCGAGTACGGCGTCGGCGTGGACCGTGGGGGCTTTGAGCTTGCCCTGGCCGAGCAGCGCGACCGGAGCCGATCCGGCAAGAAGGCCCAGCTCGCCTCGCACGCCGAGGTCGAGGCGCGTTACGGCGCTGTCCACGCGCGCGCCGGCGACAGCCGATTCCTGGGCTACGAGATGACGACCGCCGATGGCCAGATCGTGGCGATCCTGCGCGATGGGCTGGAGTTCGAGGAGCTGACCGGCCACGGCAAGGCCGAGGTTGTCCTGGATCGGACCCCGTTCTACGCGGAGGGCGGCGGCCAGGTCGGCGACCAGGGTGTGCTGCGCGAGCCGGGCGGCGGCGGCGAGCACTTCACCGTCTCCGACACCCAGAAGCCGGTTGGCGGCCTGATCGTCCACCAGGGCACCCTGCACGGGCGGCTGCGGGTGGGGCAGACGATGGAGGCGGCGGTGGCTGTGGACCGGCGCGCCCACACGATGCGCAACCACACTGCCACGCATCTGCTCCATCGGGCCCTGCGCGACGTCGTCGGCGACCGTGCGCGCCAGGCCGGCTCGCTCGTGACGCCAGATGACCTGCGCTTCGACTTCCCGCTTGAGCGCGGCCTGACGGACGACGAGACGAACGCCATCGAGGACGAGGTCCGGCGGATCATCCGCGAGGACCGGCCCGTCTCGATCTCGTTCATGAGCATGGCCGAGGCGGTCGAAGGTGGCGCGGATGCCTTCTTCGACGAGAAGTATGGCGAGACCGTGCGGACCATCCGGGTCGTGGGCTACAGCTTCGAACTGTGCGGCGGCACCCACTGCCGGGCGAGCGGCCAGATCGGCGGCTTCCTGATCACCGGAGAGCGCAGCATCGGTTCGGGGATGCGCCGAATCGAGGCGCTCACCGGAGCCGCAGCCGATGCCCTGGTACGCGTACGGTTGGCTGCCCTGGCGCGCGCCGCCGAGGCGGTCGGCGCCCAGTCCCCCGACGCCGTTGGGCCGCGCATTGCCGCGCTCCAGGACGAGCTGCGCGAGACCAGGCGCCGGCTCAAGGCGGGTGCCCCCACGATCCCTGGGCCCAGCGAGCTGGCGGCCGGTGCCGAAGAGGTCGCCCCAGGTGTCCGCCTGGCGGCGGCGGCCTTGCCGTATGACTCGATGGAGGCGCTCAAGGCCGCGGCGCGCGATCTGAGTGGCGTCCTGGGTTCGGGCGTCGTGGCGCTCGCGCTCGACGCGGAGGAGCCCCAGCTGTTCGTCACGGTGTCCGACGATCTCGTGGCGCGGGGCATCTCGGCCGGGGATCTGGTGACCGTCGCGATGCCTGCGTTGGCCGGTCGCGGGGGTGGGCGATCGGCCATGGCCCAGGGCCGCGGCACGCGCCGCGAAGGGCTGCCGCAGGCGCTGGCCGACCTGCGCGCCCACCTCACGACGGGAGCCTGATGGCCTTCTGGCGAAGGATCTGGCAGCGGGACGGCGAGGAGAGCCTGGCCGCCTGCACGGCGCTGGACGTCGGCACCGAGTTCGCCAAGGCGCTCGTCTTCGACATCGACGCCGCCGGGCACGGGACCGTTCGCGGCGTGGGGCGCAAGCGCCAGGGCCTGTCGCACATGCAGTCGGGGACCGTTGCCGACATCGCGGCCGTCGTCGACAACTGCGCGGTGGCGCTCCAGGAAGCCGAGGAGATGGCCGGCTTCCGGCCAACCCAGGTCGTGATCGGCATTGCCGGCGAGCTGGTCAAGGGCTTTACCACGACCCATTCCCAGGAGCGCAGGAAGCCGGACCAGCCGATCACCGAGGGGGAGCTCCAGAAGCTGATCGATGTCGTCCAGCGCGAGGCCCTGAGAGAGGCGGAGCGGGCCATCACCTGGGAGACCGGCCTCCCGCACGTCGACGTCCGGCTAGTCCATGCGGCCGTGACCGGCGCGTCGATCGACGGCTACGCCTTGACCAATCCGGCCGGTTTCCAGGGTCGGCACGTAACGATCGGGATCTTCAATGCGTTCGCCCCGCTTGTCCACCTGGGAGCCCTGCAGAGCGTGGCATCCCAACTCGACCTCGAGCTCCTGGAGATCGTGGCCGAGCCGTATGCGGTTGCCCGGGTGCTGGGCAGTGACCACATCCGCCAGGCCGGCGCGCTGTTCATCGATGTCGGTGGCGGTACCACCGACGTCGCCCTCGTGCGCAAGGGCGGGATCGAGGGAACGCGCATGTTCGCCCTCGGTGGGCGCGCGTTCACCAAGAGCCTGGCCGATCGGCTGGACCTGCCTTTCCCACGCGCCGAAGCGCTCAAGGTGGACTACGCGCGTGGTCTCGCCGTCGACCACGCGCCTGACATCGCGAAGATCGTGGCCGATGATGTGCGGGTGTGGGCGGCCGGCGTCGAACTCGTCCTGGAGGAGTTATCGGAGGGCGATCTGTTGCCCGGTCGAATCTTCCTGTGCGGTGGCGGTTCGCGACTGCCCGAGATCCGCGACGCGCTGGCCGCCGAGGCCTTCTCGCAACGCCTGCCGTTCGCGCGCCCGCCGGAGATCACGGTCATGTCGCCTGACCAGATTGACACCATCTCCGACGCCACGAACCTGTTGGTGGACCAGCAGGATGTCACGCCGCTCGGCCTGGCCTACCAGGCGATCGAGCTCCAGACGTCAGAGGACGCGCTCGACGCCGCTCTGCGCCGCGTCCTGCGGGCGATGAAGGTCTGAGCCGGATGGCGGATGGCATCGTCTACCTCGATATCGACGACGAGATCACCTCGGCGGCGGCGCGTGTCCGCAGCGCCGGCTCGAAGCGGGTCGTGCTGGTGCTGCCCTATGGCTCGCGCGTGGCCACGTCCCGGATCAACTTCCGGCTGCTGTCGCGCGACGCGCTGATCAGCGAGAAGCACCTCTCGGTGGTGGCCGGAGACTCGGCCACGAGGGCACTGGCCGCGTCGGCCGGCCTGCCCGTGTTCGCGTCCGTCGGCGAATACGAGGCGTCGCTGGCGGGTGTCCAGTCGGCGGCAGGCGCGCCAAGCGAGCCGAGCGAGCCCGTCATGTCGGAGGCGCCGGTGGTGCCGCCGGCCACTGCTGCTGCTGAGATCGTGGTCGAGCCCCGGGTCGAAATGCGCGCGCCGTCAGTCCCTCCGCGCGAGTTCGTGCCGCACTCTCGTTCGGACGCCCTTCGCGGGTCCCGCCTGCCGCTCGTCATCGGCCTTGCCGTGCTCGGGCTCGCGCTGTTGGTCGGCGGCGTTGGCGCCTACGTGGTCTTGCCATCAGCGACCATCGTCGTCGCCCCGCGACCCGAGAATCTGGTGCCGCTCGAGCTCACCGTGACCGCCGATCCGACCGTCAGCCAACCCAATGCCACGTCACTCGTCGTCCCGGCCGAGGTCGTTTCGGTGGACGTCGTCGCGCGCGGGACGTTCCCGGCGACCGGCAAGCGGGTGGAGGAAACCGTGGCCAGGGGTGCGATCCGCTTCTCCAACCTCGACTTCCTGCGCACCAACACGGTTGCTTCGGGCAGCATCGTGAGCACGGCGGCCGGCGTCCGGTTTCGGACCGTGGCGAGCGTCACGGTTCCCATGGCGGACCTGGTCGGGCTGACCGTGTTCCCGGGACGGATCACGGTGAACGTCACCGCCGTCGAGCCGGGACGCGCCGGCAACGTCGAGCCGAACACGATCGTGATCGTGCCGAGGGGTGAGGACCCCCAGGCCCTGAAGGTCGTGAATCCCGAGGCAACGACGCGCGGCACTCGCGAGGAATTCGCACAGGTCGCCCAGAAGGACGTCGACGCGGCCCTGGCGCAGCTGACGACCGAACTGAGCGCCGAGTTCGAAGCGCGTCTGATCGATCCCTCAATCGCCCCGACGGGCGCCACCGTGTTCCGCGAGACGGCGGCCCTGGGCGAACCGGCGCCGAGCGTGGATCCGGCCACCCTCGTCGGCCAGGAGATGGATTCGTTCGAGCTCGAGTTGGCCGCAAGCGGGACCGTGGTCGCCGTCGATCCGGCACCGGTGGCCACCCTTGCCGACGAGCGGCTCCGGGCGACGGTAGAACCGGGTTATCAGCTGGTCGCCGGCTCGATCGACGTCCAGGTCGGGGAGGGCATCGTGGCCGGCCAGTCAGTCACCTTCCTGGCCGCGGCGACGGCTCGACAGATCGCGGTCCTGGACCCGGACTTGCTGCTTGCCCTGGTGCTCGGCAAGTCGCTTGACGACGCGCGCCAGATCCTGGCGCCCTACGGCGAGGTCGAGCTGACCGCCTGGCCGGATTGGGTCAGCACCATCCCAACGTTCACCGGCCGGGTGGAGCTTCGGGTCGATGGGCGCGTGCCGGTCGAGACCTGGCAGCCGCCCGGGTCCACCCCGTGACCCGCCTGCTTGGGATCGACCTGGGCGAGCGACGGATCGGGCTCGCCCTCGCCGACGACGACGGTTCATCGGCGCTGCCCCATTCGACGCTGCGGCGTGCGGCCGATCTCGATGGCGATGCGGCGACACTGCGCGAGCTGATCGCCGCCCACGAGATCGATCAGCTGGTGGTCGGGTTGCCACTCGAAGCGTCCGGGATCGAGGGTCCGCAGGCGGCCATCACCCGAGCCTGGGCCTCGGCGATCCAGCAACGACTGGGCGTGACCATGACCTTCCGCGACGAGCGCTTGACCAGCCATCTCGCGGAGACGAGGCTTGGCCCGATGAAGCGAGGTCGCTCCGGCGGTCCACCGACGAGGACCCAGCGCGATGCCTATCGGGCAAGGGTCGACCGCATGGCTGCGGCGATCATCCTGCAGGACGAGCTGGACGCCCGGGCCATGGCGCGGGCCGACGCTCGCTCGACCCTGTCCGGAACCGTCGCCCCGCGGTTGGGCGACGAGTGACCATCCGTTCCGGCAAGCGCCCGCGCGACGCCCGAGAACTGCACGCGAGGCCGTTCAGTGCCGATGACTACGCGACGGAACCGAACGGCGCCGGCCAGCCGCCGCGCCGGACCCGCGGCAACGGCGGCGACGGTGGTGGGCTGGTCGGCCTGCTGAAGTTCCTCGTCTTCGCACTGGTCCTGGCCGCGGTCGTGCTGGTCGTGGCCCTTACCGCGCTCAGACCCGTGGTCAACAGCGTCCTGCTCGACTTCGCTCAGGACAATCCAGCGGCGCTCCAGCTACCGTTCGTCAAGGACATCGTGCGCGACGACCTCGGCGCCGCCCTGACCGAGCCGATCTCGTCCGACACCACCCAGGTCGAGTTTCTGGTCGAGGACGGCGACACGGCGCGATCCATCGGCGATCGGTTGGAGGCCGACCAGCTTCTTGCGGACAGCCGAGCCTTCGTCTTCATCGCGATCGATCGTGGCTTGAGCGGCTCCCTCCGGGTGGGTGACTACATCCTGCGGCGAAACCTGACCCCGGACCAGCTGGTGACCGCGCTGCTCGATCCGCCGGTCATCACCTACGTCGATGTCTCCCTGCGCACCGGGCTCCGGCTGGAACAGATCACGGCCAAGCTCCAGACCCTGGTCGACCTGGCCATGGATCCGCGCGACTTCTATGCCCTGGCCACGTCGCCTCCGGCGTCACTGGTCGCTGACTATCCGTGGCTGGCAAGGATCCGTCGGGATGCGCCTGAGGGCGCGTCGTTGGAGGGCTTCCTGTGGCCCGCGACCTACCGGGTCCTGCCCGATACGACCGCGGATGAGCTGATCCGGCTGATGCTCGACCGGTTCATTGCCAACGTGGGCGAAGCGCGCCTCGAGGTCCCGGGCGATCGCGGCCTGACCTTCTTCGAGGTGCTGGCCCTGGCGTCCATCGTCGAACGCGAGGCCGTCCTGGACGATGAGCGGCCGCTGATCGCGGGCGTTTATCAGAACCGGATCGACGGCATCCCCGGGGTCAAGACCCGACTGCTCAACGCCGATCCAACCGTCTTCTACGCGATCGAGACGCTTGCCCTCGAAGCGTTGCCATTCGATGACTGGCAGCGCTACTCATTCTGGACGCCGCCCGGCGTTCCTCTCGCCGACGTCGAGGTTCCGGAAAGGCTCCAGGGGTTCCAGACGTACCAGACAGCGGGCCTCGTTCCGAGCCCGATCTGCACCCCGAGCCTGCCCTCGATCGATGCCGCCCTGGAGCCCGACGCCGCAGACAAGTTCATCTACTTCCTGGCGATCCCCGAGGGCGACGGGGCGCACGCCTTCGCCAGGACGATCCAGGAGCACAACGCCAATCGAACGAAGTACGGCTACAACTGATGACCGCACTTCCGGTCCCGACTGATTTCGCCGGCCCGCCGTCCGCCGCCCGCCTGGTCGACTGGGCGGATGCCGATCGCGCAGCTTGGCCGGCCCGCCTGGCCCGGCTGCGGGCCCGCTTCCCTGCGGCCGACGTCGACGGCTACTTCGGGCTGCGGCGCGAGCACATGCGCTACCTGACTGGATTCGCGTTGGCCGACGGCGAGGAAAAGGTTGCGGGCAATTCGGGCCAGTTCCTGGTCAGCGCCGACGAGGTCGTGGTCCTGGCCGACTCGCGCTATACCATCCAGGTCCGGCGGGAGGCGCCGGGCGCCCGGATCTTCGAGGCCTATGGGGACCTGCCCAGCCGCTGGCCCGAACTCGTGGGATCCGTCGGCGCGCGGCGCGTGGCGGTCGAAGCCGAGTTGATGTCGCAGGCGATGTGGCAGCGCCTGGCCGCGGCGACGCCGCACATCGAGCTGGTCTCGGTCGAGGGCTGGCTGGAGGCTGACCGGGCGGTCAAGGAGCCGGCCGAGCTGGAACGGGTGGCCGCCGCCTGCGCGGTCGCCGACCGCGCGCTGGCGGCACTGCTGCCCGAGATTCGGCCGGGTGTCGCCGAGGCAACCCTCGCGCTCCGGCTCGAGTGGCTGATCCGTACCGGTGGCGCGGAGGCGCTGGCGTTCGACGTCGCCTGCCTGTCCGGTCCCGAGGCGGCGCTGCCACACGGATCGCCCGGTGACCGGCCGGTCCTGGCCGGAGCCGTTCTGCTGTTCGACTTTGGGGCACAGGTCGGTGGCTACCGGAGCGACATGACCCGCACCCTGTTCGTTGGCGAGCCCGCGGCCCGGGACCTGGAGGTCTACGAGCTGGTCGCGCGCGCCCAGGCCGCGGCCATCGCGGCGCTGGAGGTGGCCGTGGGGAGGGGAGGGGAGCTGCCCTCGGGTCGGACCGTGGACGCCGTTGCGCGCGGCGTGATCGGCGAGGCCGGTCACGGCGAGCACTTCGGACACGGCACCGGACATGGCATCGGCCTCGCCACGCACGAGGCCCCTTCACTTGGCAAGACTGCCTCGGAGACGCCACTGCCGACTCCCACCGTCTTTTCGGTGGAACCCGGTGTCTACCTGGCGGGCGAGACCGGCGTCCGGATCGAGGACCTCATCGCGCTCGACGCGGCCGCCGGACGGGTCGAGCGGCTGACCCGGTTCCCCCGCGATGTGCTCGTCGTGGGCGGCTGACGCGCATGGACGTTGCCCGTGCGCTCGACGTCGCCGGTGGATGCGGTCCGGCGCTGGTGGCGACGCCGCTTCGTCAACTCGCGATCATCGCCATCATCGCGATCGCGATGATCGGCGGATGCGGCACGTCGGCGACCAGTGGACCACCTGCCTCGCCCACGATCTCGTGCGTGGGTGTGCCCCAGGCAAAGTGCGATGAAGCGGTCGCCTCGGTCGCGCGCTCGCTGCCGAACAGCGCGCCCGTCTCGATCGAGGTCATCTGCGTGGCCGGCGTCTGCACCCTGGAGTCAGGGGCGATGGACACCGTGGTCCAGCTGGCCGACGGCGGCCAGCTGCGCTCGACGACCATTTCCTGGGCGGATCCCGGCGCTCAGGCTCCCGGCGACGACGCGCCGGGCGGCGTCAAGCCGCCGCCTCTCCCGCCCCCGCCGCCGGTCGTGCCGGTGGAGCCGCAATGCCAGGGCGTGCCCGTGTCGATGTGCCGGACGATGGCCGAGACAGCATTCGGAGAGCTGAGCAACCGCGCGGTGGTGCAGATCCTGGTGCGCTGCACCACGCTGCCGTGCACCGATGCTCACGGCGTTGGGGAGACGGTGGTGACCTACGAGGATCGCACCACCCAGACCAGCGGCTGGGAATACGCCGGCAGCTGAGACCCGCCGGGGTTGCGACTTGCCGCCTGCGGCTGGCTGGGGCGAGCCGTCGGCTACAATCGGAGGGCAAACCCAGACGATTGAACCCCCGCCGGTGCGCGCGTCCCTCTCAGCTCGACCCGCCGGCCGGTACCCAGGAGCCCCACTCGATGATCAGCACCGGTGAATTGAAGAAGGGCGTGGCCATCGAGCTCGATGGCGAACTCTGGCAGATCCTGGATTATCACCACATCAAGATGGGCCGCGGTTCGGCCCAGGTCCGAATCACCCTGCGCAATATCAAGCGGGGCCAGACCGTGGAACGCTCGTTCCAGGCGGGCACGAAGTGGCCGCGCGCTTCGATGGAGAAGCGCCCGGTCCAGTTCCTCTACCGCGACGGCGACGAGCACCATTTCATGGATACCGACACGTACGACCAGTTCGTGCTGACCGCCGAGCATCTCGGTGAGACCGCCCGCTATCTCAAGGATGGGATGACCCTGGATCGGACCAGCTACCGGGGCGAGACGATCGGGGTCGAGCTGCCCGTCACGGTGGACCTGGCCGTTGCTGACACCGAACCGGGTTTCGCCGGCGACACCCAGACCGGTGCTCGCAAGCCGGCCACGACCGAAACCGGCCTCGTCGTCCAGGTCCCGATCTTCGTGGAGGCCGGTGACATCATTCGGGTCGACACCCGGACCGGCGAGTACCAGACCCGGGTCTAGGGCAATCATGACCACGTCGGGCATCCGGATCCTCGGTGTCAGCGAGGTCGCCCGGGCGATCCGCGGCGCCGTCCGCTCGGACCCTCGCCTGGCCGACCTGTGGGTCGAGGGCGAGATCGGGCGGGTCACGATCTCATCCGCGGGGCACGCGTACTTCACGCTCAAGGATGAGCGCAACCAGCTCCAGTGCGTCTGGTTCCGCGATGACCGCATGCGCTCGGCGTTCGAGGCGCAGGCGGGGTTGCGCGTCATCGCCCACGGCCGGATCGATCTGTTCGAACCCCAGGGTGCGCTTCAGCTATACGTCGAGTCGATCCAGCCGGCGGGTCTCGGCGACCTGACCCTCCGATTCGAGGCGCTCAAGGCGAGGCTGGCGGAGGAAGGCCTGTTCGCCACCGATCGGAAACGCCCGCTGCCGCGCCGCCCGGCCACGATCGCCGTGATCACCAGCCCGACTGGGGCGGTCTGGAAGGACATCTGCCACGTCCTGGCGCGGCGCTGGCCGCTGACCCGGGTGGTGCTGGTCGCGGCGCAGGTCCAGGGCGAGGCGGCCCCGGCGAGCCTGGTCGCGGCGTTCCGCCGGATCGAGCGCCATGTTGCGGCCCGGGTCGCCGCCGGGCGCCGGGACGAGGCGCCCGCGCTGACCATCCTGGCCCGCGGCGGCGGATCGCTGGAGGACCTGTGGGCATTCAACGACGAAGCGGTCGTCCGGGCCGTCGTCGCCCACAGCCTGCCGGTGGTCTGCGGGGTCGGCCACGAGGCCGACGTGACGCTGGCCGATTTCGCTGCCGACGTCCGGGCGCCGACGCCCTCCGCCGCCGCCGAGATCGCCGTCCCCGACCGGGTCGAGCTGGCGCTTCGGGCGGGCGCGCTCGCCGAGGCGCTCAGCCAGGGGCTGGGCCGCCGGCTTCAGGACG
>JBKKDW010000239.1:0-3881 GCA_046708025.1 Candidatus Limnocylindrales bacterium | reverse complement strand
GGATCGGGCAGAGCGCTCACGGCGGCGAGCCCGACCTCCGCATAACCCATCCGGGAGACTGCAACGGAACGAATTTCGGCTGGCACGGTCCAAATCGGGCGCACTCGGCCGATACGGGGCCCCGCTGAGCGTGGATCCGAGATCGCGACTTGACGCGACGGCACGAGTGCCTCCGTACCAGTCTGTGGGTGCCGTTATGCGAACAGCGAAGACCGCGGCCGCGACCCGCAATGACGCGCCCATCAATCCTCGCTTCAGCGGCGCCTGAACAGGCCGCGGCGTCCGGTCGACTCGGCGTCAGCCGATCGGCGCCGGCCGGCAGTCCGCAGGATCGCGTCGATCTCCTCGCGGTACGTCCGGCCGATCGGGGTCCGATCGAGCCACTCGATGTACTCGAGGTCGCGGCCGGCGATCTCCCCGAGCGACCAGCCGCTGTATCGCCCGAAATTCAGGACACTGCCCGAGGGCGAGCCAGGCGGGGGGCCGGCGGCGCCGAGCCCTTCGGCCATCCGCATCGAGGCGTCGAAGCCACCGCCCTGGGTCGACCGCCCGGAGGTCCAGTCGCGCGAGACCGTTTCGGGCGATGGTGGCGCGGCAGCCGGCCGAGTCGGTCGAGTTGACCCAGCCCGAGCAGCGGGCTCCGTCGGGCTTGCCGGTTCCGCTCGACCCGACTCCGTCGCGGCCGATCCTGCCTCGCGCCGCTGGGTGGTTCCGCCGCCTCCGGCGACCGACGCCCGGGCTCGATCGTAGGCGGCTCGCCCAGCCGAGTCCCCAATCAGCGCCCAGGCCGCATTGAGGCCCGCCATTCGCGCCGCCGCCTCGTCGCCTTCCGCCAGGTCAGGATGATACTTGCGGGCCAATCGACGATAGGCCGCCTGGATCACCTCGTCCTCGGCCTCCGAATCGACCTGCAGGATCTTGTACGCGTCCAGAGGTTCAGGCACGGTCGGAACCCATCCCGATGCCGCGGAGGGAGCTGGCAAGCGCCTCCGGTTGGTCAGGGCTCAGCCGGCGGAACAGGTAGCGGATGACGTCGCGGATCGCCGCCGCGACGGGCAGGGCCAGGATTGCCCCCAGCAGCCCGGCCAGCGAACCGCCAACGATGATCGCGAACATCACGACCGCCGGGTGCAGTTCGACCGCGTCGCCCTGGATCTTGGGCACCAGGAAGTTGTTCTCAATCTGCTGGATCAAGGTATAGAAGACGAGCGCCGCAACGACCGCCCCGGGTCCGGCGGTGGCGGCCAGGAGCACGGCCGGGATGGCCGCGATGATCGGCCCGATGATCGGGACCAGCTCGAGGATGCCGGCGATGACCGACAGCAGGATCGCGTAGCGCCCAAAGACGGGATCGATCAGCTCGCTGGCGATCAACAGGCCCACGAATGTCAGGACGCCCACCGACACGCCGAGGATGATCTGGCCGCGTACCCACTGGCCGAACACCCGCTCGATTGTCCGGACCACCGCCCAGACGTCAAAACGCCAACTTGCCGGGAGGGCCCGGTCGAAGGCAGCGATCAGGCCCACTCGATCCTTGAGCAGATAGGCCACCCAGACCGGCAGGATCAGGTAGCCGAACAGCAGGCCAATCAGGCTGGTCGCGCCGGTCAGGACCGGCAGGAGCAGCGAGAGATCGATCGTGCCGGGTACCGCTGCGCCCTCCTGCCCGACGCTGGTCAGGAGGCCATCGATCCAGTCGCGGACGGCCTCCGGGAGCTGGAGTTGCGCGTACAGCTGGCCAAGTTGCTGGAGCTGTGCGTCCAGATCGTCGATCAGCGTGGGCAGGTCCTCGATGAACCGGCGGACCTCGTTGAGGAGCGGCGTGAAGGTGAGGGCGAAGAATTGGGCGACGAGGAAGATCGCCGCGACGTAGACGACGAGGATGGCCAGCAACCGCGGCAAACGCAGCCGGACGAGCCACCGGACCGGGGGATCCAGCAGGTAGACGAAGAGCAGCCCCACGATGAATGGTCGGACGCTGTCGGCGGCCATCGCCAGGAGCAGCCCCACGACGACCGCGCCGGCAATCAGGACGGCGACCCGCGGCGAAAGGGGCGTGAAGCGCCCGGTGCCCGGGCCGCCCGTTTGGTCCACGAACGGTGGGGGCGGCAGCGAGGCAACCCAACGAACGGAGGCGGCCACAGGGTCCTCAGCCGGGCCAGCGTCGAGGGCCGGCGTGGCGGGGGCAGTCGGACCGAGAACCGGGTCGCGTGCCGGGTCGAGTGCCGGCGGGGCGGGCTCGTCCATCGTGCCGCAGACTAGCAGACGTGGAGCTCCGCCCAGCGTCGCCGGAGGGTGCGGCCGGTCAGCCCAGCGCACCGGCGCGACAGCGCTGGCGGCTGGTTGTCGCCCGCTCGGCCGACGCCCCACCGCTGGCCGGCCGCGAGCTGTCCGACACCTGGGAAGCTGCCATCGAGACAACCGGCCTGGCGCTCCACCGCGCTCCTGGTCAAGCTCGCGCGCGGGTAGCCTTCGGGGCGCCGCTCCAGCTCGGGATTGCCGCCGAGCGAGAGCTGGCCGACGTTCTCCTGGCCGAGCGCGTTCCGATCTGGCGAGTCCGGGAAGCGCTCCGAGGCGCGCTGCCCCATGGCTGGAGGTTGGTCGACCTGTTTGACGTCTGGGTCGGCGGTCCGGCGTTGGCCGGGCGCGTCAGCGCCGCCGACTACCGGATCGAGTTTGATGGCATCGACGATCCCGCGGCCCTCGCAGAGGCGGCGCGCGCGCTGCTGACCGCTGACCGACTGCCGCGGGTTCGTCTCAAGGGAGGCGTTTCGGTCGCCTATGACCTCCGGCCCCTGCTTGTCGACGTGGCGATCGCCGACCCGGTGCCGCCACTGGCCATGCGCATCAGGACCCGATTCCATCCCGAACTCGGGACGGGCCGCCCGGAAGAGGTGATCGCCGCGCTCGGCGACGCACTTGGCCGTCCGCTCGAGGTAAGCGCGATCGTCAGAGAACGCCTCATCCTGGCCGACGAGCTCGCCTCGTGAAAGGCCCGCGGCTGCAGGGACACCAGGCGACGCGTCCATGGGGTCCATAAAGGTCGGTCCCCGGCGGTCCCGAGTTGTCCGGCGATCGACCATTCGACGAACATCGGCCGGCACGACCGCCCACACGAGGTCGTCCGCGGTCGCTTGGCGCAGCCGTGGACCGATCGACGGCGTAACCCATCGCCCGGGGCCCGATCGGTGCCACGCCTCAGGCCAGCTTCGCCGGATGGTCGATATCTGGACCATGGGCGTGACGGATCCGCCGGCCCCGCGACATCCCGGGCCACAAGCGTCGATGCCACATGCGTCGATTGACCGTTTCGTGCTCGGAGTCGTACAATCCGCGGTCTGCGCGTCGGCGTGACCGTGCGCGTTTCCATGCCCGTCAACGGCGGTCGCCGTGCGCGGCCGCCAGCCACAGCCCCGAGGATCCATGTACGCAGTCATCGAGACCGGCGGAAAGCAATACCGCGTGGAGGTCGGCACCGAGCTCCAGGTCGAGTTGCTCGACGTCGAGCCGGGCAAGACGATCGTGCTCGATCGTGTGCTGCTCGTGGCCGACGGCAATGCGTCGTCGATCGGCCGTCCGCTGGTTGCCAACGCAGCGGTCAGCGCCGAGGTCGTCCGCCAGATCCGGGGCGAGAAGCTGATTTCGTTCAAGTACCGGCCCAAGGCCCGCAGCCGGGTCAAGAAGGGCCATCGCCAAGAGCTCACGGTGCTCCGAATCAGCGACATCACGCTGGATGGCAAGAGCGCCGCGTCATCGGCCAGGAAGGCCCAGGACGACGCCAGGACCGTGCGCCAGCGGCTGGAGGACGCGGCCGCGGCTCAGGCTGCCGTGGACGCCAAGCTGGCGGCAACCCTAGCCGCGCGAGCGGATGCGCCGAC
>JBKKDW010000238.1:0-3013 GCA_046708025.1 Candidatus Limnocylindrales bacterium | reverse complement strand
GCCCACGCCCACGCCCACGCCGACGCCCACGCCCGGCCCAACCCCGAAACCACACCCCAAGCCTAGCCCTACTCCCACGCCGACGCCGCCGCCCACGCCGACGCCGCCGCCCTAAGCCTCAAGCCCTCGACGGGCCGACGGGTCCAGTCGCCATACCGCTGGTGCCGGTGCGTTTGGGCTATGGAGATGGGCTGAGGCGGGCGGCATTGTCGAGGTGAACGAAGCCGAGCCGCGAGCCGCTCACCTCCTCCGGCGGCGACGCCGCCGGGGCTTCGCCTCGCCCGAACGCAGTGCGATGACCCGGCCGACCCATGCCGGTTGGTACTTGCGGGCCGCCAGCCGCGCCGCCGTCGCGAGAGCCTCCCCGAGGGTTCGGGTCACCGGCCGATAGACTGTGTTCGTGCGGGTCCGCAACTTCGAGCTCCGCCTGATCGGCAGTGCGCTGGTCGCCTGCTGGGCGGTGTCCGGGGCACTCGTCCTGCTGACCTACCGCCCGGGTGGGCCGTACGATCTGGCCGTTGGCCTGACGAGCATCGGGCCCATCGCGATCGCCATCGGCGGGGTTGTCTGGCCCCCGGTTGCCCGTGGCGATCGGGCCTTCTCGGCCATGATCTGGCTGGGGCTGCTGGGGCTCCTATGTCTCATTCCGTCGATCATCGGGATCATCGATCAGTTGACGGCGCTCGGCACCCAGACCCTGTTGCCCTCGCTGGAGGCAGCCTATCCCTGGCTTGTCGCCCTCTTCGCGACGAGCCTGTACAGCGGCTTCGGGCTGGCTCGCCGGATCCAGGGCGGCACGGCGTTGCGCCGCAGGCGGCTTCTCAGCGGGACCGCGCTCGCGCTGCTCGCCACGGTGTCGTCCGGTGCTGCGTTCGGGGGTGTGGCGATCGCCAACGACGTCGCGCTGCGCGACATCAGCGTCGTCGGTTCGCGCTTCGGCCCGACCGACGGAGCCGATCAGCCGCCACTGTGCGACATGCCGTTGGCGACCGGGCAATCGGCCCGGCTTCGGCTCCAGCTGACCGGCATGGTCGACCTCCGCTCTATCGGTTCGGTGGATCTGGCCGGACTGCGGGTGGACGACGACTTCCGCTGGCTGGCGTACGTCGCGACCAGCAGCCAGCTTGGCGAGCACGGGGCGGCCAGGGCAGGCGACCGGGCCTGGCTACGCACGCCGACGCTCGGTTGGCGCTCGGTGGCCGGCGATCAGGTTCGGACCGACACGCTCGACGTCCAGGCGCTGTCCGTGGCGCTGACGCCGGATTACCGGGCCACCGCCGAGGACCGCGGCGTGGAGGTCCTCGAGGGCGCACGAGCGCGACGCTGCCGGGTGGCGATCGACGGCATGATCTTCGAGGCCGCCTTTCCCCAGTCGCGCTGGCTGGTCGGATCAGCCGACCTCCATCGCTGGCGCGGCCAGCTCGACTACTGGGTCTTCCTGGACGGCCAGGTCGGCCAGATCGCGGGCAGCGTCAACGGTGAGGCCGGCGGCGTCGTCCCGAACGCGCTCCAGGGCACGGTCGAGGTCCGTCTGACCGCTACGGAGCGCGGCCGCATCTTCGTCGTCTATCCTCCGATCAGATGACCATGGACGACGAGCGCGAGCGGTACGCGATCAAGCGCGACCGACTCGCCCGGATGACCCGGCTCGTCGCGATCCTCCAGGCCCATCCCGAAGGCATCCGCACCGCGGAGCTCGCCGAGCGCCTCGGAATGTCCGTGCGCACCGTCTACCGCGACCTGCGCGCGATCGACCGGGAGATCGGGGTGCCGGTCTGGGCGGACGGCGGCCGTTGGGGGATCGACCAGGAGAAGGCGTTTCTGCCCCCGCTCAAGCTGACCCAGGGCGAGGCGATGGCGGTCGTGCTGTCGGCGCGGCTGATGGTTCGCTACGCCGACAAGTACGACCCGGACCTGGCGGCCGCCTTCGAGAAGCTCGAACAGGGCCTGCCGCCGGCGCTGGCCGAGCACGTCGAACGGACCCTGGACATCCTGTCCAAGGCGCCCCGGGACGAGCGCTTCAGCGCCAACGTCCGGCTCCTGACCAAGGCCTGGGCAGAGCGTCGGGTGGTCACCATCGACTACGAACCAGCGAAGTACGATCGCGGCGCGGCGCCCCGTCGGGCGACGGTCCGGCCCTACCTGCTCGAGCCGTCACTCCAGACCCATGCCCTCTACCTGATCGGATTCGACGAGGAGCGTGACGGTCTCCGGACGTTCAAGATCGAGCGAATCCGGGCGACCGCGCTGACCCCGCGGACCTTCCAGCCACCCGACCCGGTGGCGACCACGACCGCGCTTCGGGCGGCCTGGGACATCATCGCCGACCAGGAGCCGGTGGAGGTCGTGCTGCGCTTCGGGCCGGGCGTGGCGGCCAGGGTCCTGGAAGCGACCTGGCACCCCACCCAGTCGGTGACCACCGGCGCCGGCGGTTCCCTGGACTGGCGGGCGACGGTCTCGGGCACCATCGAGATCCGGCTGTGGATCCTGTCCTGGGGCGACGACGTGGAAGTCCTGGCGCCGACATCGTTGCGCGAGGACGTCGCCGCCACGCTCCGCCGCGCCGTCACCCGCTACGCGGACGTCGGCCGGTGACGCGACATCCATTCCGGGCGGTGAACCTGATCAGTGATCCGATCCACGGGTACGTCGAGCTGACCAAGCGACTTGAGCGGGCCGAGGCCGCGGCCGCCGGGCTGCCCGACGAGGGGGCCGCCGAGGAGGACCTGCTCGACACCGCCTGGCTCCAGCGAATGCGCCGGATCAGCCAGCTCCAGAGCGCGCGCTGGGTCTTCCCGACCGCCGAGCACTCGCGCTTCACCCACGGGCTCGGCGTGATGCACGAGGCCGGCCTGTGGGCCCGCTCGCTCTATCCCAGCCTGCGCCGCGCGTTGGCCGCCGCCGGCGAGACCGCACCGTCCGAAGGGCTGGCGGTCGAGACGCTGCGAATGGCCGGCCTGCTCCACGACGTCGGTCACGGGCCGTTCGCCCACTTCTTCGACGACCATGTGCT
>JBKKDW010000237.1:0-3052 GCA_046708025.1 Candidatus Limnocylindrales bacterium | reverse complement strand
TACGGACCGCTGCCGATCGGGATGCGCTGTGGGCCGGGCTCGCGGATGGGACGCTGGACCTGGTGGCCACGGATCACGTTCCCGATCGCCGCGGCGTCGAGAAGGCTGGGGCCGCGTCCGGGGCGTCGTTCGACCGGATCAGCAACGGCGCCCCGGGCATCGAGACGCTGTTGACCCTGCTCTATTCCGAGGGAGTCGCGCGCGGCCGGCTGACGGTCGAGCGGATGGTCGATCTCCTGGCCACGACCCCGGCGCGCCGCTTCGGTCTCGGCACCAAGGGCGCTCTCGAGGTCGGTCGTGACGCTGACATCGTGATCTTCGACCCGGCGGCACGCCGCACGATCCGCGCTACCGATCTCCATCACACCAGCGACTACACGCCATATGAGGGCCTGGATGTGGCGGGCGCCGTCCGCGACGTCTTCGTCCGAGGACGGCCGGTCATTCGCGCCGGCGCGTTCGTGGGCGCCCGCGGTGCCGGCCGGTTCGTGGAGCGCCGTGGTCTGAGCGCCTGAGGGACCGGCCACGATCCAACGGCGCGCGCTTCGTCCACGATCAGTCCAGGAGCGGATAAGCGCGCAACGTCAGAAACTGGGCGAAGTCGTCATCGAGGACGAGCCGATCGAGCAACTCGGCGGCCTCGGCAAGCCGCCCATCGCCCACCCCACCAAGGCGCGCCAGCTCCTCGTCGCGAATCTGCTCGTAGAGCCCGGCGTCCACTGTCCGCCCGTCATCAAGCGTCACGGCTCGCGTCCGCCAGTGCCACAGCTGCGAGCGCGAGATTTCGGCCGTCGCGGCGTCCTCCATCAGGTTGTCGATGGCGGCGGCGCCGACCCCGCGCAGCCAGTTGTCGAGATAGGCGAGGGTGACCCGCACGTTGGCCCGGACGCCCGCCTCGGTGACACCGCCGCCGGGCACTCGCAGGTCGAGCAGTTGCTCGGCCGAAACGACGGCCTCCTCGCGCTGCCGCTCCTTCTGATGCGGCCGGGCGCCCAGCACGCGATCGAAGACCTCTGCGGCGATCGGCACCAGGTCCGGATGGGCCACCCAGGTCCCGTCGAACCCGTCGGCGGACTCGCGCTCCTTGTCCTCGCGCACCTTCGCCAGGGCCGTCTCGGTCACCGCCGGATCGCGCCGGTTCGGGATGAACGCGGCCATGCCGCCGATCGCGTGCGCTCCGCGCCGATGACAGGTCCTGACCAGCAGCTCGGTGTAGGCGCGCATGAACGGGACGGTCATCGTCAGCTGCGACCGATCCGGCACGGCCAGGTCCGGCCACGCACGGAGCTTCTTGATCCCGCTGAACAGGTAATCCCAGCGTCCGGCGTTCAGCCCGGCGGCATGCTCGCGCAGCTCGTACAGGATCTCGTCCATCTCGAAGGCCGCCAGGATCGTCTCGATCAGGACGGTCGCGCGAATGGACCCACGCCCAATGCCCAGCGCCTTCTGGCCGTGGATGAACACCTCGTTCCAGAGGCGCGCCTCGGCGTGGCTCTCCAGCTTGGCCAGGTAGAAGTATGGCCCGCTCTTTCGACGCAACGCCTCGGCGCCGTTGTGATACAGGTGAAGCCCGAAGTCGAACAGGCTTGCCGAGACCGGCACGCCGTCGACCAGCACGCCTGATTCGACGAGGTGCCAGCCGCGCGGCCGAACCAGGAGCGTCGCAGTCCGCGCGTTTAGTCGATACGACTTGCCTTCCGGCGACTCGAAGGTCAGCCCGCGCCGGACCGCGTCGATCAGCGCGGCCTGGCCGCCGACTACGTTGGCCCAGGTCGGCGACAGGGCGTCCTCGAGATCGGCCATGAAGACCCGCGCGCCCGAGTTGAGCGCGTTGATCATCATCTTCGGCTCGGCCGGGCCAGTGATCTCGACCCGACGATCGTCGAGGTCGGGCGGTGCCGGAGCCACCGTCCAGCCAGCCTCGCGGACGTCCCGCGTTGCCGCCAGGAAGCTCGGTCGCGCTCCGGCGTCCAACTCGACCTGGCGCTCCTCGCGCCGCCGGAGCAGCTCGAGGCGAAGCGGGCCGAAGCGGCGCTGCAGGTCGGCCACGAAGGCAAGCGCCTGCTCGGTCAGGACTCGATCGGACCCTGGGGCTGGGCCGCGCCGGACTTCGACCCCTGCCGGCATCAATCGCCCCGGCGCACGGTCGCCTCGATCAGGCCATGCGGCTCGGTCGTCGAGACGTAGACCTCGCCGTCGTTGGTCAGCCCGAACGGCGCCAGATCAACGAGCCAGTGATGGAGGTTGGGCAGGACCATCCTGACCTCCTCAACTTCCGCGTGGCGTTCGAGGATGGCCCGGGCCATGATCCAGATCGAGGTCTGCACGGACGGACTGTCGTGATCGGCGAAGACTTCCAGCAGCGTCGATCGGACCGCCGCGAAGGTCGCGTCGGCATCGAGATCGGGCGAGCCGTAGCGCCAGATCGCGGTGATCCTGGTGGCCATCAGCCGGTCGTCCGTCTCGGCCAGGGTCGTGTAGCGGTCGCGCGGGAAGCCGCTGAACGCGGATCTCGTGGTCTTCATGGCCACCAGATCCTCGACGCCGGCCTCCACCGACGTCTCCGCGCGAGCGGCTGCGACCGTCGCTACCCGGGTGCCCTCGCCGCCGCGCAGGAAGGCGTCGTGGGCGGGCTGCCCGGCGACGTCGATCGGGCGCCACAGGTGTTCGCGCACGTTGACCGTCGCCCGGTCGACCTGCTCAAACCCGAGGAAATGCTCGGCCAGCGCCCGGCCGTAGGCCTCGATCGAGCCATCGAGGTGCTCCCTGGCAAAGGCGAAGGCGGTGTTCTTCATCGTGTCCGTCGCGACCACCAACGAGTTGTCGCCGTCCGTGTGGGCGGTAACGAAATCGCCCTCGAGTGCCACCGCCACGATGACGTCGCGCACGCGGTGGCCCCCCGGGTCGCGGGCGACCCGCACGACGTGGATCGCCGCCTTGCCGTAGCGGTTCCGCCCGAGCTCGATCACGCCTTCGCCTCTGGCGGGCCGGCGGCGCCGAGCTTCGCCGCCCGATCGATCGCGATGTCGACGACCCCGTCGATAGCCCGGGC
>JBKKDW010000236.1:0-10702 GCA_046708025.1 Candidatus Limnocylindrales bacterium | reverse complement strand
TCGTCATGATCAGCCCGGCCAACACCAACGTCGGCCTGACCAAGCCCTTCAACGCGGGCGAGCCGGACATCTACTATCCCAACGGCTGCAAGAAGAACTACACCCGGGTCGTCCCGGCGGACGACCTTCAGGGTGCCGCAGGCGCGCTCTGGGCATCCCAGCTCGGCGCCAAGAACGTCTACGTCCTCGACGATACCGAGGTCTACGGCAAGGGCGTCGCCGACGTCTTCAACGCCAAGGCAGCCGATAACGGACTGACCGTCCTCGGCCGCGACGGCATCGATGGCAAGGCGTCCGACTACAAGGCCCTGGCCGAGAAGATCAAGGCCACCAACCCCGACCTCGTCTACTACGGCGGAATTGTCCAGAACAACGCCGGCCAGCTGTGGCGTGACCTGCGCGACGCGATGCCGGACGTCAAGCTGATGGGTCCCGACGGCATCGCCGAGGGCGAGTTCATCGAGGCTGCCGGTGAGGCGGCAGAGGGCACCTTCGTCACGAGTGGCGCGGTGGACCCGGCTAAGCTGACCGGCGCGGGCGCCGAGTTCCTCGCCAAGTACACCGCGAAGTATCCGGATGCCCCCGCCGAGGTCTATACCGCCTATGGCTACGAGGCGATCAAGGTCGTCCTCGCCGCCATCGAGCGCGCCTCGGCGAAGAACCCGGCGGACGTGCTCGCCCTGCGGGCCCTTGTCATCGACGAGGTCAAGGCCACCAAGGACTACGCGGGCGTGCTCGGAACATGGTCGTTCGATGCGGCCGGCGACACGAGCCTCACCGACATGACGGCCCTGATCGTCACGGCCGGCGAGTTCAAGTTCGACAAGATCATCAAGTAGCCCTGTCGACCCAGCAGGGTCAGCAGAACCGTGGTCGGCCGCTTGGCATCGCCTGGCGGCCGATCAGCACCTCCGCGACCAGGCGATCACCAAGGTCTCTAGGCTCCTGAGGAGAGGGCGTTGGAGGAACTCGTCAAGGCGCTCACGATCGGGCTCACGAATGGCCTGATCATCGCGCTCATCGCGATCGGGTACACCCTGGTCTACGGCATCCTCGAACTCATCAACTTCGCCCATGCCGACGTGTTCATGCTCGGCACGGCGTTCACCTACTTCGCCCTCGAGATCATCGTGGTCGGGTTCGGGATCCCCGCCGGCTCCCTCACCGCACTCATCCTCATCCTCGCCTCGCTCCCGCTCATCATGCTGCTGACCGCCGGCATCAACGCGAGCATCGAACGGGTCGCCTACCGCCCACTCCGCAATGCGCCGCGAGTGGCGCCCCTGATCAGCGCGATCGGGATGTCATTCGTGCTCCAGAACGTGGGCCTCGTGCTGCTCGGCCCGTCCCAGAAGGCCGTGGAGCCGGTGCTCCCGAAGGACGAAGTCGTGTCCTTTCCCAGCGGCCAGGCCTGGATCGGCGTCGATGAGCTGATGGTCCTGGGCGTCACCATTCCGCTCCTACTGCTGCTGCGCTGGTTCGTGGGCAGCACCCGCCAGGGCAAGGCCATGCGAGCGACGGCCCAGGACCGCGAGGCGTCCGGGCTGATGGGCATCGACGTGAACCGGACGATCTCGCTGACCTTCCTGATCGCGGGCGCCCTGGCCGGCGCGGCCGGCCTGGTCGTCGCCATGTATTACGGGCAGACCTGGTTCCTGTTCGGCTTCCAGTTCGGACTGCTGGCGTTTACGGCGGCCGTGGTGGGCGGCATCGGAAACCTGACCGGCGCGGCCCTGGGCGGCATCTTCATCGGCCTGATCGGGGCGCTGTCGGACCGGTTCCTCGAGGCGAAGTGGACGAGCGTCATCGTCTTCTCGATCCTGATCCTCGTCCTCATCTTCCGGCCCACCGGGCTACTGTCCGAGAAGGCGTCGGAGCGCGCCTGACATGACCTCTGCCGCTCGCTCCCGACGCCTGGCCCTGCCGGATCCGTTCCGCGGGATGGAGCGCAAGCGCCGCGAGAAGGTGATCCTCCTCGCGATCGTCCTCCTGGCGATCATCTACCCGGTCGTCTTCCGCTCGCTCGAGACCGCCTTCCCGTTCATACCCTGGCCCGGGACCGCGGTCCTGATCATCGGCGCCACCTTCGCGATCCTGGCCCTGGGGCTGAACATCGTCATGGGCTTCGCCGGTCTGCTCGATCTGGGCTACGTGGCGTTCTATGCCATCGGGGCGTACACCACGGCGTTCCTCGCATCGCCGCACTTCGGGATCCATATCAGCTGGTGGATCGTCGTGTTCATCGCGGTCGGCGCGGCTGCCGCGTTCGGGATCCTGCTCGGTGCGCCGACCTTGAAGTTGCGCGGCGACTACCTGGCGATCGTGACCCTCGGATTCGGCGAGATCGTCCGGATCGTGTTCCGAAACCTGGGTGACTTCACCCTGGCGCTGCCGGCGTTCCTGGGCGGGGCCATCCTGATCGGTCCGAATGCCAACCTGACGGGTGGGAACGTTGGGATCAACCCGATCGATCCGCCCAGCCTGCCAATCCCGGGCCCGTGGGGAAGCGAGATCGTGTTCTCGAACCAGAACCCGATCGCGTCCTTCTATCTCGTTGCCGTGCTCCTCGCGATCACGTTCTTTGTGTGCGTGCGGCTCCGGGATTCCAAGCTTGGCCGGGCCTGGATGGCCATCCGCGAGGACGAAACGGCGGCCGCGGCGATGGGCATCAACACGGTCACGACGAAGCTCCTGGCGTTCTCGCTCGGGGCGAGCTTCTCGGGCTTCGCCGGAGCCTTCACCGGGGCGTACCAGACGGCGATCTTCGCCGAGAGCTTCAACTTCGCTGTCTCGATCCTGGTGGTCATCATCGTCATCGTCGGTGGCATCGGGTCGCTGCGTGGTGTCGTGATCGGGGCATTCGCGATCCAGTACGTCAATCAGACGTTGCTCCGATGGCTCGGCGATTCGGTCGTCAACGATCCGATCAACTCCCTCGGCAGCGCGACCGGAATCGCCCTCCTGCGCGACTTCACCCTGGTCAACTACAACTACCTGATCTTCGGGATCGTGCTGGCGATCATGATGGTTCGCCGGCCCGAAGGCCTGTTCCCGGTGGAGAGTGCCAAGGCCGAGCTGCATGGCATCGGAGTCGCCGCCGAGGTGACTGCCGGATCGAGCGATGAGCTCGCCTTCGCCGAGGAGGCCATCGTCATCGAGGAGGTCGACGGAAGCGGCGTTCATCCCCGTGAGGAAGAACCGTGACGGCGGCGGCCGCGCTGCCCCAGGCGGCGAGCGGGGACCTCCTCGTCGCAACCAAGTGCACCAAGCGTTTTGGCGGGCTGGTGGCCGTCAGCGACATCGACTTTTCGATCCCGCACGGTGGCATCGTCAGCCTGATCGGACCCAACGGCGCCGGCAAGACCACCTTTTTCAACATGATCACCGGGCTATACATCCCGACCGAGGGCCGGATCATGTTCGACGGCACCGAGCTGACCGGGCGAAAGCCGCATGAGGTCGTGCGCCTCGGCGTCGCCCGGACGTTCCAGAACATCCGCCTGTTCGGCAACATGACGGCCGAGGAGAACGTGCTCGTAGGCCTGCACCATCGCCTCAAGGGTCGCTGGTTCGGCGCGATCCTGCGACCGCCGTCGATCAAGCGTGAGGAAGCCGAGGCGCATGCCCGAGCCATGGAGCTGCTCGGGCTGGTCGGTCTCGACCGGCGCTCGCAGACCCTTGCCCGCAACCTGCCCTATGGCGACCAGCGTCGTCTGGAGATCGCGCGCGCGCTGGCCACCGGGCCAAAGCTCCTGCTGCTCGACGAGCCGACCGCCGGCATGAACCCCGAGGAGACCCGACGCCTGACCGACTTCGTGCGCCGCCTGCGTAGCGAGCTCGGCCTGACCGTGCTCCTCATCGAGCACGACATGAAGGTGGTCATGGGCATCAGCGACCGGGTGACCGTGCTCGACCATGGCGAGAAGATCGCCGAAGGGACGCCGGCCGAGGTCCGCGCCGACCCGCGGGTGATCGAGGCCTACCTGGGCCGCGGCGCGGCTGGGGGCGGCTGACCGATGGCCCTGCTCGAGCTGCGTGACGTTCACACGTACTACGGCAATATCCACGCCCTCAAGGGCATCTCCGTCACCGTCGATGAGGGTGAGATCGTCACCCTCATCGGCGCCAACGGCGCCGGCAAGTCGACGACGCTCAAGACGATCAGCGGGCTGCTCCGCCCCCGCCAGGGCGAGATCTGGTTCGATGGCGAACGGATCGACGCCATCCCGGCTCACGGGATCGTGAGCAAGGGCATCTGCCAGGCTCCCGAGGGACGGCGGATCTTCCCACGGATGACCGTCCTGGAGAACCTCCAGATGGGCCATTACCAGCGGAAGGCAGGGCCCGAGGTCGACGCCGACTTCGAGCGCGTTTTCTCGCTCTTTCCGCGGCTCAAGGAACGGCGGAGCCAGAACGGCGGGACCCTGTCCGGCGGCGAGCAGCAGATGCTGGCCATCGGGCGGGCTCTGATGGCCCGGCCCAAGCTCCTCCTGCTGGACGAGCCGTCGATGGGCCTGGCCCCGATCCTGGTCGAACAGATCTTCCAGATCGTGCACGACATCAACGCGTCGGGCACGACCGTCCTGCTCGTCGAGCAGAACGCGCTCATGGCCCTTGGCCTCGCGAAGCGCGGCTACATCCTGCAGACGGGCGAGATTGTCCTCCAGGACGCGGCCGACCGGTTGATGACCAACCCCGAGGTCAAGAAGGCCTACCTGGGCGGCTGAACCGGAAGGGCTGCAGTCGGGGTTACCGTGCCCAGACCATGATTGGACCGATACCCGCGCTCGTCGCCGCGCGCCTGCGTCATCGGGCAGCGACCACTCTAGTCTCCGTCGCCACGGTCGCGGCGGCCACGGCGCTGGTGGCGTTCGTGTCGGGCATCGGTCTGATCTCGGCCGACGCCACCCTCGCCCGGGCACTCGCGTCGACCGGCGCCGATCGGCCCGTCGTCCGCGTGTCGCATTTCTCGCGCTCAAGTCGCGACGCTCGAGCGACGGCGTCGGTGGCTGCCGAGGCGCTGGCGGGCCTCGATGCCTACACGATGCCCGTGGTACGCGGCGTGCTGGTCCGCCAGCTGGTTGATCGCGTTGCACCCATCGTGGATCAGATCGTTGCCGTTGATGACCCGCGCCCCTGGACGTCGCTGATCGAGGGTCGCCTGCCCGCGCCCTGCATCGATGGGCTCAGGTGCGAGGCCGTCCTTCTGTCGGAGACCGTCCTCGGTGGCGACATCACCGTCGCCCGGCCAGCACCCGGCATGGAGTTGACGATCGTCGGGCGCGGGCTGATTGACCCGGCCGTCCCTTTCGGCCTGCTCGACCAGCGCGGACCGGTGGGCGAGCGGGAGGGCGGCGGCACCTACCAGACCGGTGACGCTCGCCCGGCCGTCGTGCTCGTGGTCGGCGTGGACGCGCTGGCGGCCAGCCCGGCCCTCGACGAGACCGGGCGGACGTATGTCTGGACGGCAGCGATCGACCCGGATGCCATCCACCCTTGGACAGCGACGGCGTTCACGATGGCGATTGACGCGACCATCGCCAGGTTGACCCGCGAGGCCAGGGCGTTCTCGGTGGCGAGCCCAACCGGTCTGATTGCCTCGGAGCTGGCGCGGGCCGATGCCGCCCGTGGCCGGCTCCTGCTCATCGGATCGCTCGGGGTGGCGATCCTGCTCGCGTTCGCGGTGTTCTTCGCCCTCGTCGTGCGCGATGACGTCGCCGCCGAGGCCGGCCGGCTGTCGGCGATGGGCGCGTACCGGCGAGATCGGATCGCCTTCCTGGTGCTCGAGGCGCTTGTCCCGGCGGTCGCTGGCGGGGCTCTGGGCTGGCTCGTCGGCGCCGTCGCCGTGGGCTCGTTGGCGGCATGGAGCGGCAGCGATGTCGGCGCCGTGATCAGCGGTTCGTTGTTGGCCCCCGGGTCCGTACTCGCAGCAACCGCAGTCCTGCTTGTCGTCGTGGGCGCAATCGTGGTGGCCACCGCACCCGGGTTGCGACGTGGGAGCTTGCTGCAGCTCGCGGGCGCCGTCGGCATGACCGTCGTGCTGGTGCTCGGCTGGCAGCTTGCCAGCGCGGGAACGCTCGGGACGGCCAGTCTTGCGACGGTCCTCGCCAACCCGGTGGTTGTACTCCTGCCTCCGATGGTGGCGTTCCTGCTCGCGCTGGCCTTCCTGCTCCTCCTGCCCCCGATGTTGCGCGCGCTGGCCAGGCGCCTGCGCCGGGTGCCGCTGCCGATCCGTCTGTCCCTCCTGTCGGTCTCGCGTGAGCCCTCCCGGCCCGCGGCGACCCTGACCCTGCTCGCCTTCAGCCTGGGTGCGATCGCCTTCGCGATGGGCTGGTCGGCAAGCCTGCGCCAGGGCATCGTCGACGCGGCCGCCTACCGGACGGGCCTCGATCTGCGCGTCCTGGAGCTCGGCACCGGGCTGTCGATCAGTCGATCTGTCGTACCGATCCAGCGCTACACGACGCTGGGCGACGACGTGACGGTGGTCCCCGTCTATCGCGACACGACCGAGACCCAGCCCGGTGGGCGGGTCGAGATCGTCGGCATCGCGCCGGACGCCCTGGCAACCCTAGCCAGCTGGCGTCCTGACTATTCGGCCGTCCCGCAGTCCGAGCTCGCTGCGCGTCTGACGGTCCCGGAACCGCCTGGCGGCTGGCGAACCGCTGGTCACCGCCTCCCGGCCGGCAAGACGCTGCTCGTGCTCAGGTTCCGCTACGAGGGCGATCCGCTCAAGCTCGACGCCATCGTCGCCACCGATAGTGGCGACACCACGTCGATCCCGCTCGGGATCGTGTCGGACGGGATGACGACGGCCAGTGCTGCGCTCCCCACTGGCGCACGCGGGGGCCAGTTGACTGCTTTGATCTTCCGCCACGACCGGATGATTCAGGGATCCGGCCACCAGCACGAGGTGCGCCGAGCGACCGTCTCCTTTCAGGGTCTCGACGGACTCACCGACGCCACACCCGTGGACCTCGAAATCTTCACCGTCTCCACGGTCATCATCCGCGCGCCGCAGACGACCGACGGCGTGGTCCTTCCCGCGATCGTCAGTCCCGACCTCGCAGCGACTGCCGGCGCCGACGGGTCGCTCGATCTCCATGTCGGGAACGACGCCATCGTCCCGTTGCGCGTCGTGGCAACGGCCACGCGAGTCCCGACCGTCATCGATCCCTCGCCTCGCTTCATCGTCGTGCCGCTGGACGCGTTCCTCGTCGCCCTCGCCAAGGCGGTGCCGGGGGCCGGCCGGCCGTCGGAGATGTGGATCGCCGCTCCGTCTGCGGCGCGCCTCGCCGACGTACGCGCCGCGCTTGCCGAGCCACCGTTCCGCTACGCCGAGGTGACG
Source organism: Candidatus Limnocylindrales bacterium (assembly GCA_046708025.1). Lineage (GTDB taxonomy): Bacteria > Chloroflexota > Limnocylindria > Limnocylindrales > CSP1-4 > SPCO01. The sequence continues at coordinate 3,357 of JBKKDW010000236.1, read as the reverse complement.
GCGAGATCGGATCTCATCATCGAGCGGGCCGGCGACCCGCTCAGCCAGGCGATCGTATGGGCCCTGGTCGCAGCCGCGCTTTCCGGCCTCGTGCTGTCCGTCGGTGGGCTGATCCTCGGGGCCGTCACCGACCTGCGCGACGAACAAGGGGAGCTGGCCGACCTCGAGGCCCAAGGCGTGCCGCCGTCCGTGTTGCGCTGGCACGGCTTTGCCCGGACCGCCTGGCTGGCGCTCGGCGGCGGGTTTGCCGGCCTCACCGTTGGCATCGTGCTGACGGTCGTCGTGACGGCAACCCTGGCACTAACCGCGGAGGGGACGACGCCCATCCCACCGCTCGTCGTGATCCTCCCGGTCATCCCGATAGCGGCGGTCGTGGCCGGTGTCGTGGGTGTCGTCCTTGCGATCGTGGCACTCCTTGCGAGACGGACGTATGGCGGCGCGACTCTCGGTGAGCGCCAGGGCGGCGGTGCGAACGCCACGCCCTCCCCGTGGCATCCACAGGCGAAGCGCCTCGATGGCTGACGCGATCCTGGCCTCCGGCCTGATCCGCATCCATCCGTCCGTTGGCGGGCCGGTCCCGGCGCTGCGCGGCCTCGACCTCCGCGTTGCCGAAGGCGAGGTCGCGGCGGTCGTCGGCCCGACGGGCTCCGGTAAATCCACCCTCCTGCGCATCCTTAGCGGGATGGACCGCCCCTCGGCCGGGCGTGTATCGGTATTCGGCCGCGAGCTTTCGACGGCGAGTGACGGCGAGCTGGACCGTCATCGACGCGACGGGGTCGGGGTCGTCGAGCAGCACTACCGGCGCGCCCTTTCGCCATACCTGCGCGCGGCCGATGCGATCGCCCTCCCTTTGGCCCTGCGCGGCGTCCCTGTGATCGAACGTCGCCAGCGCGTTGCCGAGCTGCTCGAACGAGTCGGACTGGCGGATCGCGGTGGCGCGCTCAGTCATCAGCTGTCGGGTGGCGAGCAGCAACGGATCGCCTTCGCAGTTGCCCTCGCGGCGCACCCGGCGTTGCTTCTGGCAGACGAGCCCACGGGCGAGCTCGACGGCACGACCGCCGAGCGGTTGCTGGCGGTCCTGCGTGACCTGGTTCGCGCCGAGGGAACGACCTGCCTGATCGTCACCCATGACGAGCTGGTGGAGGGCATCGCCGACCGCGTCATCCATGTCGCCGACGGCCGAACGATCGCCGAGCGGGCCGGGCGGGCTGGGACACCGGTGCGCCGCGTGGCGGATGGACAGGGGTGGCTCGCCCCCGCCCTGCCACCGGCAAGCTTGCCGGTCCCCTCAGCCCTGCGCCCGCCAATGGCCGGCGATGCAGCCATCCTCGAGAGAGCCTCGCGCCACTACGGGGACGCGAGCCACGGCGCGCTCGGCCTGCCGCCGACCAGCGCGGCCTTCCGGCGCGGCGGTTTCCACGTCGTCACGGGGCCGTCGGGGAGCGGCAAGACCACGTTGCTTCGGCTGGTGACAGGCCTCGATCGACCCAGCGAGGGGACGGTCATCACGCTCGACCAGGAGCTCGGTTCGCTCGATCGCGAGGCGCTCGCCCGCCTGCGTGCCGAGCGGATCGGGGTCGTCGATCAGATCCGCGACCTCGTGCCGTTCCTGTCGGCGCTCGAAAACGTGGAGCTCGGACTTGCGATTCGGGGACGGGACGGGCACGGCGCCGGCGAACGGGCGATGGCCGCGCTCGAACGAGTCGGTCTCTCCGATCGAACCCAGCGCGCGCCCGACAAGCTCTCCGCGGGCGAACGGCTGCGCGTGGCGATCGCACGCGCGATCGTGGCCGAGCCCGAGCTGCTGGTCCTCGACGAGCCGACCGCGGCGCTCGACCGCGCCGGCGCGCGGGCGGTAGCCGACCTGCTTGGGGGCTTCGATGGTGAGCGGGTCACGATCATCGCGACGACCCACGATCCGGCCCTGATTGAAGCCGCGTCCGATCGCCTGGATCTGCGCACCGCGAGGGTAGCCAGATCGGCGTAGGGCCGGGCAGCCGCGCCAGCCAGGGGCGCTAGCGCCGCCCCGGTTCCGCGGCCATGTCGTAAACCGCCCGCGAGAGGACGGCCAACCCGATCCCGGCCAGCCAGACCCCCGGTCCATTCATAAACACTTCGGCCGGCACATGGAACTGGAAGGCACCAATCAAGGCGAGATCGAGGACCCGCCAGGCGAGCCCGATCCAGCCGGCGACGGCGAGGATCGCGAAGGAGAGCCAGCGATCCAGGCCGGTCGGTCGATCGCCCGCGGCATAGGGCAGGGCGACGAGGGCCAGTGTCGTGATCCCGACCAGGAAGACCACGATCGCGCTGCCGGCCAGCCCATTGCCGGTTTCGGCGGGGATGCCAGGCGTGCCACCCACCCGCCACCAGGGCAGCACGCAACCGATGACCATGAGCGGTCCGGCCAGGGCGGCGAGCGTCCGACCCCGACCCAGTGGCCGGCGGTGCATCGTCACTCGGCGGTGGGCCCGGCGTAGACCTCCGGGCGAAGGACGCCCACGTAGCGCAGATTTCGATACAGCTCGCCGTAGTCGAGGCCATAGCCGACCACGAACTGGTCTGGAATCGTGAACCCCGTGTAGTCCACGTTGATCTCGACCAGGCGGCGCGCCGGCTTGTCCAGCAGGGTGCAGATCCGCAGCGACGCGGGCGCCTTGCCGCGCAGGTAGCGGATCAGGTAGTTGAGGGTCAACCCGGTGTCGATGATGTCTTCGACGATGAGGACGTCCTCGTCGACGATGCTGGCCGACAGGTCCTTCAGGATGCGCACCAGGCCCGACGATTCGGTGCTCGTGCCGCCGTACGAGCTCACCTCCATCAGGTCGATTCGAACCGGGATGTCAATCGCCCGCATCAGGTCGGCCATGAACGGGAGCGACCCCTTGAGCACGGACACAAGGGTCAGCCTCCGGTCGCGGTAGTCGGCGCTGATCCGGGCACCCAGGTCGCGGACCTTGTCCGCGATCTCCGCCTCGGTCAGCAGGACCTCGGCGACATCACGATGCAGGGTGATCGACCCGGTCATGCCTGGACCGCCCCTTCGTTGATCGAGTCCTCAGGGGCGTTTCGTCGGCGCCGTGCCACGGAGCCGCGCGCGACCGTGGCGACCGGGGTTGAGGGCAGCTCAACGGCGGGCTCGGTCGCGCCATGCGGCAGGGCCACCTGGCCGAGGGTCCCGGACAGGCCGTCGACGAGCGCCAGCCGGCCGTACTTGAGCATCAGGGCTCGGAAGTCGCGGGCATAGAACAGCTTGACGTTGAGGTCGGGATACAGCTCTCGCAGCCGGCGCAACTTGCGATTCTTCTTGCGAACCAGTTTCTGGCGGAGTGTCGTCATCTCGAGATAGAGGTCGAG
>JBKKDW010000235.1:0-5222 GCA_046708025.1 Candidatus Limnocylindrales bacterium | reverse complement strand
GTCGAGGCGCGCTCGTCGACGGGGCAACGGCGGCGGCCCGCGAGACGGCGGTCCAGGCGTTCGCCCAGGCCGGCTTCAGCGGCACGTGGGCGGCCACCGAGATGTCCGCGTCCGTCGCGACGGCGCGCGATCGCGCGGCTGCGGCTGCCGCGTTCGAGGAGGCCGCGATCGCCGCTGTCGTCGACGATCTCCTCGATGCCGAAACGCTCGAGCTTCTGCGCTCGACGTCGAACGAACTCGGCAGCCTGACCGGCACGCCGCCGCCCGGTTCAATCTCGTCCTTCCCATCGCCGGTCGCCAAGGCCCTCCTCGTCATCCTCGGGCTCGGGGCCCTGGCCTCCGCCTACCAATTCGGCCTGCTGGCCGTCGCCATTCCGGTCGTCATGATCGTCGCAATATTCGCCAGTCTCACCCGAGGCAGACCTGCCGAATGACCGAGATCGTGGTCGTCCCGGCGAATGCGGATCTCGGGCCGCCGGCGCCGGGGGTTCGCGTCGGGTTCCGCCGCCGTGGCGTCGCCCGTGGGCTCACGAGCACGTTCGAGGCGGCGGGCTTTCGAGGCGTGCTGGAGACGGCCGCCCGAAGCGCCGGTCGTCCCCGCTGGCTGATGCGCCTCGACTTGGCCGCCTGATGGGACCGGAAGCGGTCGCGCTGCTCTCGATCGTGGGCCTCATCCTGGTCAAGGAGGCCGGCGTCCCGATCCCGGTGCCCGGGGACCTGGTCGTCATCGGCGCCGGTGTGGCCGCTGCACGCGGGGATCTCGATCCGGTCGTGGCGCTCGCGGCGATTGTTGCCGTCAGCATCATCGGGGGCGTGTTCCAGTTCGGCCTGCTGCGATCCGTGGCGAGACCCGCGATGCTCCGCCTGCTTGACCGGCTCGGGTCGGCGGAGCGGGTCGAGCGACAGACCGAGCGCCTCCGGCGCGGTGGTGCGCGGTCCGTGGCTATCGCCCGATCCACCCCCGGCATCCGGGTCGTGGCGATCGCCGCGAGCGCCCTGGCCGGCATCCCCGCCGTGGCGTTCGTGGCCGGCCTGGCTATCGGGAATGCCCTCTTCATCTCTGCCCACTTCGGGCTCGGCTACCTGGCCGGCGAGCCGGTCGTGGCGTTGGTCGGTGGGGCGCTCGGGCCGCTGGCGATCGCCGCTGTCGGACTCGCGGTGATTGGTGGGGTTGGCTGGCTCGTGCTTCTCCAGCTTCGCGGACGGCGTGCCACGTCACCGTTGCCGGTGGTCGCGGCATGGGCCGACGCATGCTGTCCAGCCTGCCTGGCCCTCGCCGTGCTCGACAGGACGGCCTGGCTGTGATTCACGGACAGGTTGCTGACGGTCGCGGCCGCGGGCTGTGCGTTTCGCATAACCGCGCCCACGGACTGGTACGGAGAAGCCCGAGCCGGTGGATCGAATCGTGGCCGCAGATCCACGCTCAGGGCGAGCCGGATTCCGGCCGGATGCACCCAAGGCGGGCGGCGCGAGCCGAGATTCCATCCGCAGCAGTCTGGTGGAGCGGTTATGCGGAGATGGGCGATCCCCGGAGCGTCAACAACCTCCGCGTGACACAGCCAGGCGAGCGTGCTCGTCCGGCGATCCCGTGTCCCAATGACCAGCCTGTCTGGAACTTGTCCAGGGCCCGAAGCCTGAGACGTATCGTCGACGAGGTGCCTGCGGCCCCGCGGCCGGCTGCACGGACGGCCGTTCAACCCGGCGGGCGCGGAGGACGGATACTGGTTGATCTGGAGGAAACGCATGGCCGACCGAGATGAGCCGCTGACACGTCTGGGCAACGCCCGGTCCAACCGCGCGGGCCACGGCCTTCGCTCGAGGTGAGCGGCTGGGAACAGCCGACACCACCGACATCCGACGGGTCGCCGTCGCCCTCCCACTGGACCCAACCGTCCGAGCCCGACAGCCTGAGCCCTCGACAGCTCATCCGGCGCGCCTGGCGCCTCTATCGATCAACCCCGCGGCGCTTCCTGCTCGTCGCCGCCATCCCGGAGCTGATCCGGGACGTGCTGGCCATCCCGGGCCTGGTGATCGCGGGCATCGTCGTCCAGGGCCTGTTCGAGGTGATGACCGACTTCGTTGGCCGCGTGCTGGAGGACCCTGAGGCCTTCCAGGTCGCCGATTCGCGCGCCCTCCAGGCCGAGCTCGAGGTCCAGCTCCAGACCGTGGCGCAGCCGCCGGCCGACCTGGCTGCGCTGTCCGCAGCCAGCGGTGGCGTCGCCATTGCCGTCGCGCTGATCGGCTATTCGCTGTTGACGGCCGCGGCGCTCGCGGCGGCGGCGGGTCGACCGATCTCTGTCACCGATGCGTTCCGCCTGGTCGCGGCTCGCGGCGACGGGTTGCTGAAGCCAATCGTGGCGCTCGGGGTGGGCTGGGTAGCGGTCTCAACCGCGCTCGTCGTGTTGCAATCCTCGACCGCGTTCCAGGCGTGGGCCGGCACACGGGGGTCGGCCCGCAGCGTCCTGCTGGACAACCTCCTGGGCGTCATGACCACGGTCGCGACGATCGGCGTCCTGATCCTGGCCGTGCGGTTCGCCCTCTTCATCCCCGTGATCCTGGTCGAGGCGCTCGGGCTCGGCCCGGGACTCGTGCGAGGAGCACGGCTGACGCAGGGAGTCCAAATCCGGCTGGGCCTCGCGATGGCCGGAATCGTCATCCTGCATGCGCTGACTGTCGGGATCACCGCCACGGCGGTCGGGATCGTCGTTGGGCTCTCCGCCGGCTCGGTGGCGGCCGGGTTCGGCACCTACGTCATCGTTTCGCTCTTCGGCAATCTGCTGTGGGCGCCGATGCTGCCGGCAATGCTTGCGCTGGTCTATCTGGAGCGAACCGGCGACCGTGCGGCGTCTGCGCCGGCGCGAACCTAGGGTCAGCTCGCCTCGACCACGCTCGTCTCGATCGCGTCGCCGAGACCGTCGACGACCCGCTCCAGCTCTGCGTCGGTGATGACGAACGGGGGCCCGAGCAGGATCGTGTCACCGTCGACGCCGTTGGCGTTGCCGGTTCCTGAATAGACGAGCAGGCCGCGATCGCGCGCCGCGCGCACGACCGCCTCTGTCACCCGCGCGGCGCGGTGGAAGGGCTCGCGGCTGGTCCGATCGGCGACGAGTTCAAGGCCGACGAGCAACCCGCGGCCGCGGATCTCGCCCACGTGTGGGTGGTCGCCCAGCCTTGCCCGGAGCAGGGCCATGAGGCGCTCGCCCTTCGTCGCGCTGGCCTCGATGAGATCCTCGGACTCGAGAATGCGCAGGACTTCGCCGGCCACTGCCGCAGCGACCGGCCCGTGCGAGTAGGTGAACCCGTGAACGAAGCCGGCGCGACCGGTCACCGTCGCATGCACCTCGTCGGAGGCGGCCACGAACCCGAACGGCCAGTAGCCGGAGGTGGCGCCCTTGGCCGCGACCAGCATGTCCGGTCGGATGCCCCAGTGGTCGAGCCCGAACCAGCGGCCAGTCCGCCCAAAGCCGGTCATCACCTCGTCGGCGATCAGCAGCACGCCATGGCGGTGGCAGACCTCGGCGATCGCCGGCCAGTAGTCGTCGGGTGGCACGACGGCGGCCAGGGCAGCCCCCACGATCGGTTCGGCTACGAAGGCGGCCACGGTCCCCGGGCCGGCCGCGTCGAAGGCTCGGTCCAACTCGGCCACCAGCTCATCCGTCGTTCCGAGAGCGTTCGCGCCGGTGAGCCCGGCGCGATATGGATAGGCCGCCGACACGTGTCGGAAGCGACCCAGCCAGCCTTCGTACGGTCGGCGCAGCGGCCTGCGTCCGGACAGATCCAGGGCGCCCAGCGTATTGCCGTGATAGCTGCCCCAGCGCGAGAAGACGATCCAGCGCTCCGCTTCGCCACGAGCGAGGTGATAGGCCCGCGCCAGCTTGAGCGCCGTCTCGATCGCCTCGGAGCCACCCGAGACCGGGTAGATGGCCGCGCCGTCGAGCGGCAGGTGGCGACCGATGGCAGCCGCGTAGGCTTCGAGCGGCTCATTGGTGAAGACGCTTCCGTGGGCATATGCCAGGCGGGCCGCCTGGCCGGCCATCACCTCGGCGATCCCGCGACGGCCATGACCCACGTTGACCACGATCGCGCCGCCGGCCGCATCCAGATACTCGCGGCCCTCGGCATCCCGGATCGTTGAGCCGTGGGCCTCGACTGCGACCGGCGGATCGGGCAGGGCAGATCGCCGGAAGACGCGGCCGCTGGTCATCGGCCGCATCGTAGCGGACGGGTACTTGACGGCGCTCCCGCCGGATGAGCGCTGCCGGCCCTGTCGATTGACCGGCCAGGGTCGGCGTGGCGGAACCCAATCGGATCAGGCGGTGTACAAGGTACGGTTGACCCGCGGAGGGCCCCTACTGGAAGACGCCGAACTGATCAGCCGCGCGCGAACGGGCGACCTGGCCGCATACGAGGATCTCGTACGCCGGTACCAGGACGTCGCGCTCCGCACTGCCTACCTCGTCGCCCCGGAGGCCGACGCCGCCGATGCCGCCCAGGAAGCCTTCATCAAGGCTTACGCCGCGCTTCCCCGATTCCGCCACGGCGCACCGTTCCGCCCGTGGCTCCTGCACATCGTCGCCAACGAGGGGCGCAACCGGCGGCGCTCGGCGGTTCGTCGGGCCAGCCTCGCCGAACGTTCCGCGGTCGCCGAGCCGCGCGACACCGTCGCCGCCTCGGCGGAGTCGGTGGTGCTTGCGGCCGAGACCCGGCGGACGCTCCTCGCCGCGCTTGGGCGGCTCCGGGATGAGGATCGCGAAGTGATCGGGGCTCGCTATCTGCTCGACCTGTCCGAGTCAGAGACGGCCCAGGCCCTGGACATCAGACCGGGCACGGTCAAGTCGAGAACCTCGCGGGCGCTCGTCCGGCTGCGCGCTGCCCTGGTCGAGCTCGAGGGAGGCCCGACCGATGGCTGAGCCGCATCTCCACCGACTCCCCGACAGCGATCTCGAGGCAGTCCTGCGTGGCTTGGAGCCGGTGGTCGGATGGCCGACAGCGACGGCGGCCGACGGCGGCATGGACCTCGCCGCAGCCGTTCGTGCCCGGATCGAAGCGTCAGCGTCGATGACGCGGCCGCCGGCGTGGTCGGAGGTGCCTCGGCTGCTCGGGCTCGGCCGGTGGCGCCTGCGCCCGGCCCGGCGGGCGCTCGTCCTGGCGCTGGTGGCCGTCCTCGCGGTCGCAGCGATCGTCGGCGCCGTCGGACTCGGCCTGCCGGGCCTGCGGCTGAT
>JBKKDW010000234.1:0-11019 GCA_046708025.1 Candidatus Limnocylindrales bacterium | reverse complement strand
GTTGGGCGTCTCGCTGTTGAACTGGTCGACGATCTTCCGGAGGTAGGGGCCGTCACCGCCGGTGAACCCGTTCCAGAAGTCGAGATTGACGGCCGTGGCCGGGGGCTGGATCGCGAGCCCTCCGCTGCCGCCTGGCACGATGCTTCCCGGGGGTGTGTCCGGCGCGCCGCTCGCCGGCGCGCCGGAGGCTCTGCCCCCTCCGCACGCAGCAATGATCGGGGCCAGCGCGACCATGCCGGCTCCCGCCCCGAACAGCCTGAGCAGGTCTCGGCGCGTCACGGACCGCTCCAACATGGTCACCGCGGACTCGATGCCTTTCTCAGCCTTGTCGTTGGTCACGAGAAGCCTCCTCCAGACACCTCCAACCGATCCGCGGGCGCACCGCTTGCGGGATTTGTTAGAGTGTTCCAGCAGAAGGTAGCAGCAACGTCAAGGGTTTGCGCAAAGAGGGATGGCCGCGATGAGCGAAGTGAGCCGTCGGGCGGCCACGGGGGGGAAGTCCAACCTTCAGCTTCTTGTGCCCAGCGGCAAGGCGCTGATGATGGACGCCCGCTCGCCGGACGGCGCGACGGTAGCCCTGCTGAAGGCACTCGCGAACGAGACCCGGATGTCGATCCTCGAGTACGTCGGGGATCAGGTGGTGCCCCTGACGCAGATCGCCCAGCACCTGGACCTGGCGGCCTCGACGACGGCGATGCACATCGCGATCCTCGAGCGCACTGGCCTCCTGCACACCGAGCTTCAACCGGCGAGTCGCGGCCTCCAGAAGGTCTGCGCGAGGACGTATGACGAGCTCGTCATCGACCTGCCTCGAGGGGCCGACCATACCCGGGACCGCGTCGAGGTCAGCATGCCGATCGGCGCCTACTCGACGTTCGAGATCACGCCGACATGTGGCCTCGCCGCGACCGGGGGTCTGATCGGGTACCTCGATGATCCCAACGCGTTCTACGAGCCAGACCGGCTCGACGCACAGCTGTTGTGGTTCAGGTCCGGCTATGTCGAGTACCTCTTCCCGGACCGCATCCCGCCTGGCACGACCGTCGTATCGGCGCAGTTGACCGCCGAGGTATCGAGCGAGGCTCCCCTCCACGATCTCGACTGGCCAAGCGACATCAGTGTCTGGATCAACGGCATCCACCTCGGGGAGTGGACCTGCCCAGCGGATTACGGTGGCTCCCGCGGGCGGTTGACACCCCGCTGGTGGGAAGACGACAACTCGCAGTTCGGGGTCCTCAAGCGCTGGCACGTGACGGACGAAGGCACCGCGATCGATGGCTTGCCACTCTCGCAGGTCAGGATTGGCGCGCTCGCATTCAATCCGCGCCAGCCGGTGCGGGTCCGGATCGGCGTCCGGCCCGACGCCGCGAACGTCGGTGGGATCAACCTCTTCGGACGTCGCTTTGGCCACTATCCGCAGGACCTCGTCCTCAGGCTCGAGTACACGGCGGGGCTCCGGACGGAGGTTCCGGCGGGTTCGCCCGAGCCGGTCACAGGCTAGCCCGCGGGGTGGCCAACGGCTTCGCTACCTCGGACATCGACCGGGTCCGCGACCTCCTGACGCGCGCCGGCTACAGCGCAGAAGGCATCATGGCCGCCGGCGTCGACGCAGGACTGGGCGTCCGGCGCCCCGACATTCCAGTCCTCCGGCGGGTCCTCCGAGCCGCTGAACCGCTCTCCTCGCTGGTCCGCCTCTACCTGCTCGGCGAGCACATCGAGCGGTCCGATCTCGAACGGGCGCTCGGTCGCGACCTCGAGGCCCTGGTCCACGCCGGACTCCTGGTTGAAGAGGGGGCTCGCCTCCGACCCGCCGTCCAGCTGACGCCCTGGCGCGGTCTGCTCGTCGTCCACGACCCGGACCCGATCGGCGACCTCTGGCCCGAGCACGTGAGCGGGCCGACGCCCGCCGCCGAGGCGCTGGCCGGGCTGCTCGTGCCGGGCGAGGTCGACACAGCCCTGGATCTCGGGACCGGCAGCGGCTTGCTGGCGCTGCTCCTCGCCCGTCAGGCGAGGACCGTCCTGGCGACCGACGTCAATCCCGCCGCGCTTAGATACGCGGCTCTCGGGGCGAGCCTCAACAGCGTGCCAAACATCGAGGTTCGAAGCGGCAGCCTGTTCGAGCCGGTCGGCTCGACCCTGTTCGATCGGATCCTGTCCAACCCGCCGTTCGTCATCGCGCCGGACTCGTCGCTGTTGTTCCGCCACGGCGACCGGCCTCGGGATGACATCTCGCGCCATGTCATCGATGGCGCGACCGGCCACCTGGCCGACGGCGGGATCGCGGCGATCCTGTGCAACTGGATCGTCCCGCGCGGTTCATCGTGGCTCGATGCCATCGAGCCGTGGCTGGGATCGCGCGGTTGCGATGCGATCGTCCTGCTCCATGGCATCGAGGATCCGCTCGCCTACGCCGTGCGCTGGAACGGCCGGGCCCAGTACGTCGCGCCTGCCGAGTTCTCGCCTCTGATCGGCCGCTGGCTCGAGTACGACCGCGCGGAAGGGATCGAGGCGATCGCGTCGGGCGCCGTCGTCCTGCGCCGTCGAGCCGGCGCGAACTGGACCCACCGCCTGGAGCTCGACTGCGAGCCCCGTGGTTCGGGTGGCCCACAGCTCAGTACCCTGCTGGCGGCGATCGACTACCTGACCGGCGCCAACGGCGACGAGATCCTCGACGATGCGTTTCGGCTGACCGCGCCGCACAGGCTCGACCAGTCGCTGGCCCTGCGCGACGGGGAGTATGTCGTCCGGCCGGCGACCCTGGTCCTCGACGAGACGCTCGGCACGGACGTTATGGTCGAGCTCGATCTGATCCCGCTCGTCCTCCGCCTCGACGGCAGCCAGACCCTCCGCGAGATCGTCGCCGAGATCGCGGCCGGAACCGGTGCCGAGGCATCGGCGCTCGCGCGGCGCGCGATCGACCTCATCAGGACGATGCTCGAGCGAGGCGTGCTTCAGCCGCCGCCGCCGTCCTGACGACTCGCGTACTGGAGCAACCCCTCGAGCATCGTCGCCGCCAGCGGGCCTCGAGCGGGGGCGAGACGGAAGGTCGACAGCGTGATGCTCCCGGCGCCCTGGCGAAACCGCCAGATGAGCGCCGCTGGAGCGTGAACCCAGCCCGAGAACATCCCGGCGATCGCCTCGTCGCGATGTTTGATCGGGTCGTACCCGGCCAGGACGTGATCCGGAAGCACCTCCTGGTACGCGAAGTCGAGCGGATTCCGATCCGGCAGATCGGGCAGGACGCCGGGAAGCAGCCAGCTCCAGGCCGTCACCCAGTCGCCGTCCCACGGGCCGCGCCGATCCGGGGTCGATGGGTCCGGCATGCCGCGAGCGCGAACCGCGACGGGGCGGGCCAGTCGATGGTCGACCGCGATCGCCGACCGTGCACGGACGAGGACAAGACCGTTGCCGCCGGATCCAACGTGCCTGATGAAGTCGTCGTCGACCTCGTCGGTCACGACCAGATCGGCGCCGGCTCGGGACACGAGGCGGTGTCCCAGCCCGGAGACCTGGTTCCCGAGCCCCCAGACGGCGAAGCGCTCCTCGACGGCCACGCCGAGCGGGGCGGCAGTCGACCGAACGGCGGCCGGCAGGATCGCCAGTCGGATCGCGTCGGTCGCTCGTTCCCGGCCAGCGTCGTCGATCGCGCGGACCGTCAGCCACGCCTCGCCGGACGTCATGGCCGCCGGGATCCGGATCTCCAGCGGCCCGACCACGCGCGCACCGCCGTCCGGCCACTCGCCCACCGGTAGGCGTCCCGACAGGCAGTTACCCTCTGACCCGGCAAGATCCCACCGGATCTCGCCACCGGCCGACGGCCCGGCGTACGAGCCGAGATGAACGGTCGCGGTGAGGGCGTCGCCCGGGCACAGGTCGCGGCGGGCGATGTCGACGATGACGACATCGGGGGCGTTGATCGAAGCCGAACGTTCGTGAAAGACCTTGCGGCCCCGGGCAACGTCGAGCAGGCCATTCGCTTCCCAGTACGCGTCGGCGAGCTCGGTGATCACATACCCCTGGATGGGATCGTGCCTTCGGATCTGGCCGATCTCGAACTGGAGCGTCTCGAGCTGGTGCCACTGGGTGGCTTCGGCAAGCTCGTTGACCGTCGGCCAGATCCGGTCGAGACCGAAGTCGGTGAAACGCCGCGCCATGCCGGCCGGCCGGAGATGATCGAGCCCCGTCTCGAACCACCAGGGTGTCTCGCCCTCCTGTCCAAGGCGGTCGAGGCGCGGCAGACCCCAGCTGCCGAACTCGCTCAGGACGAGGGGCTCGTCGCCCCGTGGGCGGGCGTCTCCGTGTGGGCTCCATAACCAGGCCGGTCGGCGGGCAAGCTCGTCGACGTGGGTCCGCCAGGCCTCGGCATTGTCCGGGGCTCCGTGATACATGTGAAAGTCGGCGAGGTCCGACCGGACGTGGAAGTTCGGCGTGCTCTCCGTATCGCAGGCGGAGTTGTCGACGACGAGCCGGCTTGGATCGAGCGCCTTGAGCCAGTCGAACGTGTCGGCCAGCCAGGCCCGATCGCGCGCCTCCTCCCGGACGCGCGTCCCCCAGTCCTCGTTGATGATCGTCCAGATGATGATCGAGGGATGGTTGCTGAGCGTCTCGACCATCGCCTCGAGCGTTTCCCGACCGCGCGTGGCGGCCGCCGCCGTGAACGTCCGCCAGTTGGGAAGCTCGCACCAGACGAGCATCCCCGCCTCGTCGGCCGCCTCGAGATAGGCGGGATCAGGCACCTTGATGTGGCAGCGCAGCAGGTTCAGGCCAAGCTCGCGGGCGCGGTCGAGCTGGTCGTCGAGCATCGCTCGCGACGGCGGCGTCGATATCGTGCCCGGGTAGAGGTCCTGGTCGAGGGCGCCGATCAGGTAGATCGGCCGCCCGTTGAGGACGATCCGCCCGTCCCTGGTCGTGATCTCACGCATGCCGAAACGCGCGGAGACGGCATCGATGACCTCGCCATCGGCGACGATGGTGGCCTGGGCCCGGTACAGATTTGACTGACCGATGTCCCACAGCCGCGGGTCCTCGATCGCGAACCGAACCTCGCCACCGGCCGGGTCGTCGGGTTCGACGCTGGCTCGCCCGACGGTCTCCCCGGAAGGCCCAAGGATGGTGAATCCGATCGAGCGCGAAGTTCCTCGGGGTGGCCGCGTCCCGGCCGCCGCGTCCCCCTCGAGTCGCCAGCGGACCCAGGCGGCCGACTGAGCAAGATCGACCCGAACCCGGAGCGGCCCGAGCGACGGCCGCGAGCGACGTTCGAGGCGGACTGACTGCCAGATGCCGCTCTGGCTCGAGTACCAGGACTGCTTGCCGTGCGGGATCTCGGATGCCGGGAACTCCGGCGTCAGCTGGTCGACCCTGGCCAGATCGGCCCCCGTCGCAGGATAGTCGCGGATCCCGTCGAGCGGGTTGACGACTCTGACGACGATCTCGTTCGAGCTGCCCCACCGGATCGCGTCACCGGTCTCGAGTTCGAAAGGGGTATAGCCGCCTTCATGCTCACCGAGCCGCCGGCCATTGAGGAAGACCGTTGCGTGGTACATGACTGCACCGAAGACGAGGACGACGCGCGAACCGCGCCAGTCGGCCGGAACGTCGACCCGCCGGCGGTACCACGCGGTGACGATCCCGCGCAGGCCGGTCTCGGCCTCCCAGCAGCCCGGTACCCCGATCGGGAGTCCGGCGGGCAGCCGGTCAGCTTGAAACTGCCGCTCCGGATCCGGGATGAGCTCCCACCGTCCACCAAGGTCGACCGTTTGACGGCGGCCTGCCGAACCCATCGTTGGCTGTCCTCTCAAGCGTGCCGCCGTTGGCCCCGCGCCCCACGTGGCCACGTCGAGGAGCCCCACCCGACGGGGAGTCCAACGTGTTTCACCGGAGAGATGCGGCAGAATATAGTACGCACGCGACCCGCTCCGGACGCGACCACCAATTCCAGCCGTCATCGAGACCGCCATGCACGATCCGATGAGCCCGGCCGTGCGGCGCGGCCAGGTCGACGATCGCCTCGCCAGCATCCGCGCCGAATGCCGGTCGCGCGGCGCAGCAGCGGCGCTACTCACGACACGCGCGAACGTCGCGTGGGCGACCGTCGGCGGTCAGCATCATGTCGTCACGGCGTCGGCGACCGGCGTCGCTGGCCTGCTCGTGGGCCCGGAGCGAGCCTGGCTGGTGGCCCCGTCGATCGAAGCGGAGCGCCTGGTCGCGGAGGAGATCCCCGGTCTCGGGATCGATATGGCCACGTATCCCTGGTGGCATGTGGACGGCCTCGCCCGCACGACCGACCGCCTCCTCGACGGCGGGCTGCTTCTCGACGACACGGACCTCGAGCCCGAGCTCCGCGCGGCCCGCAGCATCCTGACCGCCGCCGACCAGGGCCGCCTGGCCAGCCTCGGGTCGGTGGCCCAGTTGGCCGTCGCCGACACGCTGGCGGGGATCGTGCCGGACCAGACCGAGGACGATCTCGCCGCCGCGCTCCTCGGTCGTCTCGTCGGTGTCCGCTCGCCGGTGGTGCTGGTTGCGGCCGACGAGCGGATCGAGCGCTATCGCCATCCGCTCCCGGGAGCGACCCCGATCCGTGGCCGGGTGATGCTCGTCCTCGTAGCCGAGGCGTGGGGCCTGCATGTTGCCTTGACGCGCTTTCGGGAGCTGGCTGCGCCGCCGGGCCGGATCGTCGACCGGATCCGGGCCGTCGCCGAGATCCAGGCGGCGATGAGCGCGGCGACGGTTCCGGGTGCCACGCTGGGCGACGTGTTTGAGGCGGCCCGGGCCGGCTATGCGGCCGCCGGCTGGCCGGACGAGTGGCGCGACCACCACCAGGGCGGGACGATCGCCTACCAGGGCCGCGAGATCGTGGCGACGCCCGGCGATCCGACTGTCATCGAGCCGGGCATGGCGTTCGCCTGGAACCCTTCGATCGCCGGCGCCAAAGCCGAAGACACGTTCGTGATCGCTCCGGATGGCAGTCGACGGTTCGTCACCGTCAGTCCGTGACGAGGCAGACCTTGCCGGCGACGCCGCGGTCGGCGAGCTCATAGGCCGCCGCGGCCTCGGCCAACGGGAACCGATCGGTCACGAGCGACTCCGGGTGGAGGCCCCAGCGGTCGAGTCGATCGAGCAGCTCCGCCATGTGGTCGAGCGACGTCACCCACGACCCGACGAGGGTGGCCTGCTTGTGGATGAGGGTCGGGGATGGTTCGAAGGTGACCGATCCACCCTCGCCCACGAAGGCGCACCGGCCGAAGTCGGCCAGACCATCGAGGGCCAGGCGTCGCCCGCTCTCTACCCCGGAAGCATCGATGCTGGCCTCCACCGGTCCACCCGCAGCGTCGACGACCGCGTCTCGATCGGCAGTCCCATCGAGGGCCGCCGTGACGAGCCCGAGGTTCTCCGCCAGGGCCCGGCGCTCGGGCGACGGGTCCGTACCGATGATCGTCGCGACCCCCAGGCCGCCGGCGAGCAACGCGACCGCGAGCCCGACCGGGCCAAGGCCCGTGATCAGCAACCGGTCGCGACCGGTGACCCCGATCCGCAGGAGCGCCTCGTACGCGGTCCCGGCACTGCAGGCGGCCGACGCGCCGTCAACGAACGACAGCGAGTCGGGCAACCGGAGGCAGGTGACCTCCTCGGCCAGCAGGTAGGGTGCGTGGCCACCGTCGCGCTGCCAGCCATACGCCGCCCGGCTCGGATCGCTGCAGCCGATCATGTACCCCGCCCGGCAGCTCGGACACAGGCCGCAGCCCGCGATGTGATAGACCGCCACCCGATCGCCGACCATGAGCCGCCGACAGCCCGGCCCGACGGCGACCACCTCGCCGGCCGGCTCGTGGCCGGCGATGACGCCCTGGTATGCCTCCGGGCCGTGCCCCAGGTGCTCCCGATAGATCGCTCGGATGTCGCTCCCACAGATCGATGACGCCCGCATCCGGAGAAGCACCTGGCGGTGTCCGACATCCGGGACCGGGCGCTCGGTCCAGGCCAGGACGCGCCCGCCTGGGAGGACGGCGCCGCGCATCATCGGCTCGGGCGGCAGGGTCACCGGCCGACGATAGCCCATCGGGCGGCGACTATCAGCCGAGGTAGCCGGCACCGTCTGCCGCCCGGACCCGCAGGACGGTCGGCGTGAGGCCGGTGCGAGCCGGGTACCCGGTCTCGACAGCCGCCGCCAGGGCCGCGTCGGCATCGGGCCGGACCAGGTTGACCGTGCAGCCCCCGAACCCGCCGCCGGTCATCCGGGCGGCGACGACCCCGTCGACGCCGAGGGCGATCTCGACGAGTGCGTCGAGCTCGGGCGAGGAGACCTCGAGCAGGTCGCGGAGCGAGGCATGACCGGCGGCGAACACGTCGCCGACGACGGCGAGGTCGTTCGCCGCAAGGGCGGCGATGACCGCCTCGACGCGCTCGTTCTCGGCCACGACATGCTCGACCCGCCGGGCGACGACCGGGTCGAGCCGGCCACGTTCGGCGGCAAGGAGGTCGGCCGTGACATCGCGCAGCGAGTGGACGCCCGGGTCTGCCCGGGCCAGCGCGACCACAGCGGCCTCGCACTGGGCCCGACGCTCGTTGTAGGCGGAACCGTCGAGCTTGCGCGGCGAACCGCTGTGCAGGACCACGAGGCGCACGTCGGGCGGCAGCGCAACGGCGTGCCACGCGAGGGAGCGGCAATCGAGCAGGAGCGCCTGGTCGGCGGCACCGCAGGCCGAGGCGAACTGGTCCATCAGGCCGGACATCACGCCCACGTAGCCGTTCTCCGCCCGCTGGCAGAGCCTGGCCACGCCGAGCGGATCGAGTTCGGCGGCGTCGTCGCCGAGAAGCGCCCAGGCGGCGGCGAGCTCGATCGCGGCGGACGATGAGAGCCCCGCGTTCTCGGGAAGGTTCGAGGCGATGACCCCGTGCAGCCCACGGGTCGAGAGCCCCGCCTCCGCCAGCGCCCAGGCCGTGCCGGCGATGTAGTCGAGCCACGTCCCATCCCGTGGGCGGGACCCGTCGAGGTCGAAGGCGGCCCGCTCACCCGTGTCGAGCCGGGTCAGGTGGACTCGACGGTCGGCGGTCGGCAGGACGGCCATCCGGACCTCGCGGTCGATCGCCGCGGGAAGGACGAAGCCCAGATTGTAGTCCGTATGCTCGCCGATCAGGTTCACGCGGCCGGGCGCGCGGATCACCCGGATCGTGGCGGGATCCGCGTCGCGCCCGGCAGCATGTTCGGCCACGTCCTCGAGCAGGGCGGTCCGGAGCTCGTCCTCGCCGAACGCGTTCTTCGTCACCCTGCCTCCCGGCTCAGATCGAGGACCGTCGGCCCGGCCGGTCCGGGTGTCGAGCCACCCCAGCCGTAGCGTATCCTCGGTGGCGATGGCCGACCTCGCCGACTCGATGCCATGCGACTCCTGACCGAACCCCATCGCCGATACGATCCGCTGTCCGACCAGTGGATCCTCGTCTCGGCGGACCGGACGAAACGACCGTGGCAGGGCAGCTCGGACCCGGTCCCGCCGGCGGATCGACCCGCTTATGACCCCACATGCTATCTCTGCCCGGGCAATACCCGGGCCAACGGCGAAACCAACCCGAACTACGCCGAGACCTTCGTCTTCGACAACGACTTCGCCGCCCTCCGGCCGGATACGTCGACCGACCGGATGGAGGATGGGCTGCTGATCGCCGAGGGCGAACCCGGCACCTGCCGGGTCGTGTGCTACGACCCGCGTCATGATCTGACGATGGCGGGCATGGCGCCCTCGGCCGTCCGCAAGATCATCGACCTGTGGACCGCCCAGACGACCGAGCTCGGCGCCACCTATCGCTGGGTCCAGGTGTTCGAGAATCGAGGCGAGGCGATGGGGGCATCGAATCCCCACCCACACGGTCAGATCTGGGCGGGTAGCGCACTCCCGCGGGATGGCGCCCGGGAGGACGCAAGCCAGCGTGCCCACCTCGAACGAACCGGTCGTCTTCTGCTCGGCGACTACGTCGTCCAGGAAACCGGTGGACCGCGAGTCGTGGTCGAGGACGACGACTGGCTCATCGTCGTGCCGTTCTGGGCCGCCTGGCCGTTCGAGACCCTGGTCATGGCGAAGACGCCGGCACAGCGACTCGCCGACCTGTCGGCGATCACCCGGGACCGCCTTGCGGCATCCCTCGTCAGCCTGCTGACACGCTACGACCACCTGTTCGCGGTCCCGTTCCCCTACTCGCTCGGTTGGCACCAGGCTCCATTCGGGACCGAGGACACGGCCCACTGGCGGCTCCATGGCCATGTCTACCCGCCGCTGCTCCGATCGGCGACGGTCCGCAAGTTCATGGTCGGCTACGAGCTCTTGGCGGAGACCCAGCGCGACACGCTGCCGGAGGATGCCGCTGCGCGTCTCGCCGGCCTGGTCGACGGCTCGCCCGCCGGTACGTAGAGGCCTCGGAGGCGAGGCGTCTACGTCTCAGTCGCCTTCGAGCCGGCGTCTCGAGCACCAGGGCGCTGGATGACGCCATCGCCGCGATGTCGGAGGCGATCGGCCCGTAGAGCGAGCCAAGGAGCACCCGGCTGAGCGCGTCGTAGATGTCGGCGTCGCGGATCAGGAGGCGGCCCGACGCGGGTCGACCCGAAACGTGGCGCCGCACTTGCTGGGTGAGGGCGACCGCCCCGCCGATCGCCAGCGCGACCATGACGATCGGGCCGGTGCGTGGGGCAATCAAGGGGCGGACGGACGGAAGGCAGGTTGCCGGCATGGGTCGTTCTCCTTGGATCACGGCTTCGTCATAGGAAGCCAGGGCTTCGCGGACGGTCGGCCGGGACGCTCGAGTCGCCGTCGCTTCGGTAGCGAGGACGGAACCGAGAACGGCGATCGCGGTCCAGATATCGCGGTCCAGATGAGGATGGCAGGGATCGAGATCCGATATGGCAGCCCCGAACTCTCGGGTTCGATCGAGCACGTTGGCGCTCATCGTCGAGGCCAGGCCGATGCCACCGAAGGCGAGCTAGTTTGGGTCCATCGTTCAATGGCGCGAGGCGGACATCGGCCATCAGCCAGC
>JBKKDW010000233.1:0-2911 GCA_046708025.1 Candidatus Limnocylindrales bacterium | reverse complement strand
TGTCGAAGATCACGATGTTCAGCGTACGGGCTCGTTCCAGCGCGATCCGGTCCTTGACGAGCAGTCCGTTCCGGGCACCGAGCGAGGGGAGATGGCGATCACCAGCGGGATGGCGAGGCCGAGGGCGTGGGGGCAGGCGATGACCAGTACGGTCGCCGTTCGCATCAGGGCGCCTTCGGGATCGCCCTGCAGCCACCAGAAGGCGAAGGTGATGGTCCCCGCGGCCAACGCGACGTAGAAGAGGATCGCGGCCGCTCGGTCGGCCAGGGCCTGCGCTCGAGAGGCCGACGCCTGGGCCTGCGCGACCATCCGCATGATCCCCGAGAGGGCCGTCTGGTCGCCGGTAGCGGTCACCTCGACCCGCAGCGAGCCTCCTGCGGCGACGGTGCCAGCGATGACGGCGTCGCCCGGCTGCCTGGTCACGGGGCGCGACTCGCCGGTGATCATCGACTCGTCCACGTCGGCGGTCCCCTCGACAACCTCGCCGTCGGCGGGCACCCGAGCCCCCGGGCGAACCAGCACGACATCGCCCAGGCGCAGTTGGGCGATCGGGACTTCCTCGATGCCGTCCGCCGTGATGCGCTCGGCCGTATCGGGGAGCAAGGCGGCAAGGGCCGAGAGGGCGCCCTGGGCCTGCGCGATGGATCGCATCTCGAGCCAATGGCCGAGCAGCATGATGGTGATCAGCGTGGCCAGTTCCCACCAGATCTCGACTTCGAACAGCCCGAGCGTGCCGGCCCAGGACGTTATGAAGGCGACCACGATGGCCAGCGAGATCAGGGTCATCATCCCGGGCTTGCGATCGGCCAGCTCGCCCTGGGCGCCGCGGATGAAGACCAGCCCGCCGTAGAAGAAGATGACCGTGCCGATGATCGCCGGGACGTACTCGATCCCCGGGAACATCGGAACCATGTAACCGAACCACTCCTGGATGTCGTGGCTGAGCAGGACGACCGGGATGGTCAAGGCGAGGCTGAGCCAGAACTTGTCCCGGAACATCGCGACCGAGTGACCGGCGTGCTTGTCATGGCCGCCAGCACTCATGTCGTGGCCCGCGTGCCCCCCGGCCGACGGCGTACCAGCGGCTGTCGCGAGCTGCTCGATCCGCTCGGCGCCATCCTGTCGGTGGTGCTGGTGGTTATCCATCGGGCGGCTATCCAGTGACCTAGATGACGGCCTTCATGCCGCCGCCGTAGTGACCGGCAACATGGCACCCAGCCAGGGTCTCACCGGCAGCCGCGAAGGTATATCTCAATTCCCTCGTTTCACCGGGTTTCACGGCGATCCCTGCCGGCTCGTCGTGGATCATGCCGCCCATCTCAACCATTTCCTTCTCGTGCCTGGCCTGAGCCGCTTCGTCACCGACGTAGAACTCGTGATCCGCGGCGCCGCTGTTGGTCACGACGAAGGTGACAGGCACGCCACGCGGGACGGTCATCCCGGCCGGCTCGATCTTCAGAGCGTCGGTCAGGGTCACCTCCACGCGGGTCGCGGTCGAGACGGCCGCCGAGGGACCCGATGAGGCTGGTACGGGCCGAGTCGTCGGGGCGCCGCCACCAGAGCAGGCCGTGACCAGAACGGCGGCGGACATCAACACCAAGGAAAGCGGCGGGCGATCAATGTGCGTTTCTCCGATACTCCGGGGGAGTATCGTAACTGACACGTCTGAGCCCGTCTACCGACATGTTCACCCGGCGCGCGAGCCGTCGGAGCCCGTTGCGCCCCACCAAGAGGCAAGTTCTTCCTGCGGCAACAGGCGACGTTTCTCAGGTCAAGCCTATGGCCACGGAGGGTTGCCTGGTGCGCGCTCCTGGGGCCGCGCGGCGAGCTCAGCGAGCCAGGCGTCGAAGTTGCACCGCGGCGCGAACCCGAGCCGGCGCTCGAGCCTCTCGACCGAAAAGAGCTCGGTGATCGGCTGGAGCCGCTCGACGCGACGGTCGCGGAGCAGGGCCGACGAGCCGGGCCAGTACCGATCGAGCAGCGGGAGTGGATCGCGCCGGAGTTGTGGTCCGTCCGTCTCCACGAAGGGAACGCGCGACTCGACAAGGATTGCGGCGAGGTTCATTCTCCGCTTCGCGACCTCGTCGAGGACAAGATCGCGATCGGGCAGCTTGTCGCGCTGACGGCGCAGCTCAGGAAGCACGCCACGCGCTGACCGCCGAGGCGGCCCAAGCAGGGCGGCCGTTGACGATGGTCCAGCTGACATCGGCGCCGGTCATCTCATGCGCCGGCGCGCATACAGGGTTTCGCCCATCGGAATCATGCCACGGCGTCCGGGACGGTCCCGTCGCGGCCTGCCAGGAGGGCGTCCACCTCGGCGTGCGTCGGCGGGGCGGCGCCCCGTCGGGTGCAGTTGATCGCGGCCGCGGCGATCGCAAACCGAAGGACGCTCCGCCAGACGTCATCGGTCAGCGCGGCGAGTCCGGCTGGATCCGCCAGGCCGCGTTCGAGGAGGCCCACGATCGCACCCGCTGTGAACGTGTCGCCCGCCCCGATCGTGTCGGCGACGTCCACTTGAACCCCCGGGACCTCCCGCGGATCGCGACCCCGTCGGTAGACGCGACCGCCCTCGCTCCCGCGCGTCAGGAGCACGGCGGCCGGACCCGTCTCGAGCCAGCCTGCTATCGCCTCGTCGGGCGCGTCGTCGCCTGCGAGGTACGCGACGTCCTCCTCGCTCAGCTTCACCAGGTGCGACATCGACACCCATTGCTCGAGGCGGCGCCGGTAGTCTGCGGCGTCGGCGATCAGGGTCGCCCGGACGTTGGGATCGAACACGACCGTGAGGCGCCGACGATGGGCCTCCACGAGGCGCGTGAAGCTCCCGGCTGACGGTTCGGCGAGCAGGCTGACCGAGCCGAACGCGAGGAATGCCGTCTCCGCGGGAAGGGTCGGCACCGGATCGGGGTCGTAG
>JBKKDW010000232.1:0-2530 GCA_046708025.1 Candidatus Limnocylindrales bacterium | reverse complement strand
ACCCGGACCTGACGCCGGCCGGCCGGCTGCTCGTGGGCGCGGCTCCGGGCTTGCCCGGGCCGGTTGCGGCGCTGTTCGGCACAGCCACGCCGCTCCAGCTCCTGACCGAACGAATCGCCCGGGCGCGCGGCACGAACCCCGACCTGATCAGGCGCGACGACCCCGTCTACCTCAAGGCGGCCGACGCCGCCGAAGGCTGAGCCCGGGCCTCCAGCGGGGGCGGTCAGACCTGGCTGACGAGAGCCTCGCCCATGACGTCGATCATGTCGAGATCCCAGGGCAGGAGGTCCTGGAGCATGATCCGCTCGACCCCGGCTGCCGCGTAGCGCTGGACCGTCTGGCGGGCCTGGTCGGGCGTGCCGGTGATCCAGCGCAGCTTGCGCTCGGCCAGCCAGTCGTCATCCGCATCGGCGCCCAGGGCCCGAATCATGGCGGCGACCCGTTCCCGCATCTCCGCCTCGTCCCGACCGACGAGGACCCCGATCATGGCCGAGCGGGTCATCGTCGCCGGATCGCGACCGATCGCCTTGCAAGCCGCGTCGAGCTCGGTGTACACCGTGCCTGCCTTTGCTGGACCCGTTGCCGAGGACAGGTTGAACTCGTCCGCATAGCGCGCGGCGAGCCGGTAGGAGCGTGGAGAGCCCTCCCCGCCAACCAGGATTCGTGGCCGAGCGCCGCCGATCGCCGTCCTGGGCCGACCGGGGACGTCGACGGGCTTCGGATTGAAGTTCGCATCGTCAACCGATACGACGTGACCCTTGTATGACCAGCCGTCAGGCGCACCCCATAGCCCGCGCAGGATCGCCAGCTGATCCTCGAGCAGGTCGGCGCGTTCCCTGATCGGTGGGAAGGACAGTCCCAGCTGGCGATGCTCCAGGTCGTTCCAACCGGCGCCGACGCCGACTTCGAGCCGGCCGCCGCTCATCTCGTCGACGGTCGTCGCGACCTTGGCCAGGTTGCCCGGATGACGGAAGGTCACCGGCGAGACGAGCGTTCCGAGGCCGATCCGCTCCGTGTCCCGGGCGAGGCCCGCGAGCACTGCCCAGGCGTCGGTGGTCGGCCGACCTGCCGGCCCCGGAAAGCTCGCGTAATGATCGGATCGGAACAGTGTCTCGAAGCCATTCGCCTCAGCGCGCCTGGCGATAGCCAGCTGTTCCCCGTAGCTCAGTCCCTGCTGTGGCTCGATCTGAAGGGCGAAACGCATGGCGACTCCTGCGGGCGACATGAACAGTTCACGTTGACAGAATAGTTTGGGTTGATAAGATAGTTCGCGTGACACGAACTATCTCCGGCGCCGGGCCTGCGCCGGCCGAAACCCTCAAGCCCGACCCGACGACGGACATCATCGCCGATTTCCGCGCGACGATGAGCCAGCTGAAGTGCGCCTCAAGTGAGCGGCTCCTGCGCCTGGGCGTGTCCATGGCGCAGCTCCACATCATGTTCACCCTCCAGCGCGACGGCGAGATGCCCATGAGTCGCCTCGCCGAGGTACTGAACGTATCGCTCTCCAGCGCCACGGGTCTGATTGATCGGATCGAGGAGCGCGGCTTCATCGAACGGAGCCGCGTTCCGGCGGACCGTCGGATCGTGCTGGTTCGGGTCACGACCGCCGGCGAGCAGATGCTCCGGGAGGTCGATGCGTTGAGCGACGATCTCCTGCGATCGGTGCTGGAGCGCATCCCGGCGTCGCAGCTTCGCGGGGTCGGCCAGACGATCTCGCTCCTGCGCGCCGCCGTCGACTCGACCATCGAACCGCGGCCCACGCGCCTGCAGCACGGAAGGGATTAGTCAGCGTGGAATCGTCTCCCCCGTGCGCCGGCGCGCGGCCTCCCTCACTGGCCGAAGATCCGGCGCTCGGACTGAGCCAGCGCTCCAAGATCGAGATCCTCGGCGCGGTCCTGCTCGCGCTGTTCCTCGGAGCGCTCGACCAGACCATCACCGGCCCGGCCCTGCCGACCATCGTGACCGAGCTCGGAGGCAACGAGTACTACAACTGGGTCGTAACCATCTACCTGCTGACGTCCACGATCACCGTCCCGTGCTACGGCAAGCTATCCGACCTGTACGGGCGCAAGCCGATGCTGATGATCGGCGTCACGATCTTCCTGATCGGCTCGGCGCTCTCCGGTCTGTCGCAGGACATGGGCCAGCTGCTGCTCTTCCGAGGCATCCAGGGCCTTGGCGCTGGCGCGCTCTTCCCGATCGCCCTGGCCGTCATCGGCGACCTGTTCACGCCACAGGAACGTGGGAAGTACCAGGGCTTGTTCGGTGCCGTCTTCGGCATCTCCTTCATCGTCGGGCCGTTTCTCGGTGGGGTCCTCACCGATAGCGTGGGGTGGCACTGGATCTTCTACGTCAACATCCCGATCGGCGTTGTCAGCCTGATCGTGCTCGCCCGACTCCTGCCGACGGTCAAACGGCCGAACGCGACCCGCAATCTCGACTTCCTGGGGGCCGGCGTCTTCGCCGTGGCGATCACGGCATTGCTGATCGGGCTGACCAACAAGCAGTCGGGCGACTGGACCGAGCC
>JBKKDW010000231.1:0-3437 GCA_046708025.1 Candidatus Limnocylindrales bacterium | reverse complement strand
GTTCAGGCGCCTGTTCAACCAGGGCCAGATCCTGGGCGCCGACGGCGAACGGATGAGCAAATCGCGCGGCAACACGCAGGACCCCGACGAGCTGGTTCAGCGCTACGGTGCCGACACCGTCCGTCTGTTCCTGATGTTCATGGGGCCGTGGGATCAGGGCGGGCCATGGAGCCCAACCGGGATCGGTGGAGTCCATCGCTTCCTGAACCGGGTCTGGACGCTGGTCCTGGACGGGCGCGGGCGAGAGCCGGGAGACCCCGACGCCGGTTCACTGCCGACAGGCCAGACCGCGGCGGACGCAAACGCAACCGTGCGGTCGGCTGCCCACCGGACGCTGCGAGACGTCACTGCCGACTACGAGGCGTTCCACTTCAACACGATGATCGCCAAGCTGATGGAACTGGCCAACACACTGTTCCGCTACCGGGGAACCGAGGTCGCCGGCGGCGCAGCGTGGGAGGAAGCGATCGGCCTGCTGTTGTGCATGCTGGCGCCCGCCGCACCGCACATCGCGGAAGAGCTGTGGAGCCGCCGACTGGCCGTCGCCGGTGAGCCATGGGCGTCGATCCACAGCCAGGCCTGGCCGGAGGTCGACCCGGCCGCTGTTGTCGAGTCGACCCGCGAGATCCCGGTCCAGGTGAATGGCAAGCTGCGCGACCGGGTGATCGTGGCGGCCGACGCCTCGCCCGCCGAGATTGAGTCGGCCGTCCTGGCTCGCGAGCGGATCATGGCGATCCTCGCCGGCCGGACGCCGGAGCGTGTCGTCGTGGCCGGCGGTGGCCGGCTGGTCAACCTGGTCGTCCGATGACATCCGTGCCCAGGGTCAAGCTTGGCGCGCTGTGCTGGAACCAGTACACCAGCTGGCCGGACCTGCTCGAGGCCGGTCGGCGGGCCGACCGGCTGGGGTACGACTCGCTCTGGACGTGGGATCACCTCTACCCGATCGTTGGCAGCGCGGACGGGCCGATCCTGGAGGGCTGGCTGACCCTGGCCGGCTGGGCCCAGGCCACGGAGCAAGTCCGGATCGGCCTGATGGTCGGCGCGAACACGCTTCGGGAGCCCGCCCTGACCGCGAAGATGGCCACGACCCTGGACCACATCTCGGGTGGGCGGGCCATCCTGGGCATTGGCGGGGCCTGGTTCGATACCGAGCACGAGGCCTACGGCATCCCGTTCGGAAGCGGTTTCCCGGAACGACTGCGCTGGCTCGGCGAGGCCCTGCCGGTCATGCGCGGGATGCTCCACGGCGAGCGCCCGACCGCCTCGGGCCCGCGCTACTCGGTGCGTTCCGTCCGGAATGACCCGCCGCCGGTCCAGGAGCGCCTGCCGATCCTGATCGGCGGTGGTGGCGAACAGGTCACCCTCAAGCTCGTGGCGCGCTACGGCGATGCCAACAACGTTGGTGGGGGGCTGGCGAACGTGAAGCGCAAGGAGGCGGTCCTGCTCCAGCACTGCGAGACGGTGGGACGCGATCCCGCCGAGATCGAACGGACGGTCGGGATCGGCACGGTGATGATCCGCGACTCAAGGGCGGAGGTCGAACGCCTCTCCAAGGCGATCTTCGAACGCAACGGCAACGCCAGGCCCTGGAACGACCAGCCGATTGGCACGCCGGAAGACGTCGCCGAGGCGCTCGCGCCGTTCCTGGAGATCGGGTACCGCCACCTGATCGCCGGGTTGCCCGCGCCGCACGACGAGGAATCGATGACCCGCTTCGCAACGGAGGTTCGGCCGCTACTCGAGCGTGGCTAGGAAGCGCGCGGGCCAGGCGGCGTACAGGGGACTCCTCAGGTGATGGCCTCGAGTTGGCTATCACCCCTGGCGCGTGCTCGATGACGGGCGGCCTTCGCTCGGTTGCCGCAGGTCGACATGTCGCACCAGCGCCTTCGGATGGTTCGTGACCTGTCGTAGAAGACCCAGTCGCAGGTGTCGCTGGCGCAGACCCTGATCCGGTCGGGATGACCGGCGGTCAGCTCGGTGACCAGGGGATCGGCCAGGCGGGCCAGCGCATCGTCGATCGGGTCGCCGACATGGCGATGATCCACATTGACGCCATCCGGTGCCGGCACCAGCTCGATGACCTGGCGGGAGTGGAGCGCCCGGTTGACCGTGTTCAGGGCACTCGCCCGCGGGGCCCGGCGCGCGGCGATCGCCTCGGCTACCTCGCGTAGCGCGTCGCGTACAGCGTGCACGCGATCGAGATCCTTGTCGGCGGCGTCTACCTGCGTGGGCACCCTGGCCCGCGCGCGGTCGGCCCCTTCGCGGTGGATGACACCGCGATCGACGAACCAGGCGAGCGCGTCGTCAAGGTTCGGCAGCTTCTCGACCGGGAAACCATTCTCTGTGTCGGCGGTGTTCAGGAAGTCGAAGGTGACCTCGAGGTCAACTCCGTGAGCGTGGCCCGGATCAACGCCCGGTAGATTGTTTGTCAACATTGTGATAACCACCATATAGCACTTGACAGGTTACGCGCAAGTGGCTAAAGTGTAACCGGTAAGACCCAATGTAGCGGTTAGCACCTAAGGAGACCGAACATGGAAGCCACGATGCTGTTCCTCGTCATGATCATCGGTCTTGTTGTGCTTGGCGGGGCCTCGATCAGCCGGGGCATGGATACACGCGAGCCGTATCCCGACGATCACGTCCGCTGAACCTGTTGCTCAGCAGGTTCCATTTCAACCCTCGAGGAGACGCTCCGTGAACGCCCACTACTACTCCCTTCGTGCTCTCGACGTGGCTCGAGAGCGCTGGCGCGAGGCCGAGCAATACCGGCTCGCCGCAGCCATCGCCGGTGCCCGATCGGCCCAACCATCGCGCCCCCGACGTCTCGCTGCGAAGCTGCTGGCAACGGTCAGCCTGGGCTCGGCAGCCACGGTCCGCCGGCTGGACGCGCACGTCGCCGATGATCTCGGGCGCAGCATCGCCCCGGCGGAGTAGCCTGCGCCTCTGAACGGAGGTGCAGATGAACGCAGGATGTGCGGCCGTCTCGTGGGCTGAGGATCGGATCGATCTGTTCTGGGTCGCGCAAGACAGCACCCTCGCCCATCGGGCGTTCGTTGGCGGTGCCTGGAGCGATACTGAGTCACTCGGTGGAAGCCTCGCCTCGCCGCCGGCTGCGACGACCTGGGCGGTGGGCCAGCTCCAGGTGTTCGCGATCTTCCCGGACGACGCGCTCTGGAATCGCTACTGGGATGGACAGCGCTGGCACGACTGGGAGTCCCTCGGCGGTGAGCTGACCGGCCACCCCGCCGCCTCGTCATGGGCTGCGGACAGGATCGACGTCTGGGCGCCCGGCCGCGACGGCGGCCTGTGGCATCGCTCGTGGGACGGCAACCGCTGGGTCGATTGGGAGCGCCTCACCGGTTAGGTCCGGGAGTCCAAGGCCGGCCACAACCGCAGGGCGACCACCTGACGAATGTGCCAGCCACCGATGGGAC
>JBKKDW010000230.1:0-3334 GCA_046708025.1 Candidatus Limnocylindrales bacterium | reverse complement strand
GTGAACCTTGCGTCGCTGGAACTCGTGGAGCAGGTCGTCCACGCTCAGCGATTCGGGTACGAAGATGGGTGTCCGCAGCAGCGTGCGGAGGGCCGGTGGATCCCCCGCCGCATCCCTCAGGAACGGCAGCAGGTCCTTGGCGTACAGGATGCCCACGATCTCGTCGATCGACTCCTCGTAGACCGGGATCCGGCTGTGGCCCTCGTTCACCACGGTGTTGATCGCCTCCTCCATGGTGGCACTGGCGGCCAGGGTGACCATGGCGATGCGCGGGACCATGACCTCGTGGATGCGCTGGTCACCGAGCTCGATGACCGCATGGATCATCTGCTCCTCCTCCGCCTCGAGGATGCCCTGCGCCCCGCCCTGCTCGATGATCAGGCGCAACTCCTCGGCGCTGATGCGCTCGTCGGCGGCCACGTCGGCCCCGAACAGGCGGCTGATCCGGCGTGTCACCCAGGTCAGGAATCCGACCAGCGGAGCGAACACGACGCCGAGGAGATCGATGAACCGGCTGGTCGATACCGCGACCCGCTCGGCGTGGGCGAGGCCGATCTGCTTGGGCACCAGCTCGCCGAAGATGATCGTGAAGACGGTCAGGACGCTGGTCACGAAGACGAGCGCGAGCGCACCGGCCAGGTCCTTGAGCGGACCGAACGCGGCCAGCCATGCCTCGATCCCGGCGACCAGGCTGACCGCCGCGAAGGCGGAGGCCAGGAAGCCCAGGAAGTTGATCCCGATCTGGATCACGGCAAGGAACTTGCCGGGATTCTGCTTGACCCGCATCGCCCGGACTGCCCCGCGCGAGCCCTCGTCGATGAGCTGCTGGAGGCGACTGCGCCGGACGGTCACCAGGGCGATCTCGGTGGCCGCGAAGAATCCGTTGAACAGGATGAGCACGGCGATGATGCCGAGCTCAAGGCCTCCGGTCACGTCGGAGTCTGCTCCGGCGGCGGTGGGGCGGTCGGCGTCGGTTTCGGGCGGGGCTCTCGAATGCGGGCGGGGACGCCGACGGCCAGCTTGCCAGCGGGCACGTCGCGCGTGACCACGGCCCCGGCGCCAGTCCTCGCCCCGTCGCCCACCGCGATCGGCGCGATCAGCATCGTGTCGACGCCGATGAACGCGCCGTCCCCGATCGTGGTCGGGTGCTTGCGCACGCCGTCGTAGTTGGCGGTGATCGCCCCGGCCCCGATGTTGACGCCCGAGCCGACCTGGGCATCGCCGAGGTAGCTCACGTGATGCTGCTTGGAGCCGGGTCCAAGTCGGGTGTTCTTAAGCTCGGCGAAATTGCCGACCTCCGCGCCCTGGCCGACGACGCTGCCCGGTCGCAGGTGGCTGTATGGCCCCACGCTCGCGTCGTCCTCGACGATCGAGGCTTCGATGACGCTGGCCCAGATCCGGACCCGCCGGCCGATCGTGGCGTCGACGAGCTGGCTCCCGGTGCCGATGACGCTGCCTGCGCCGATCGTGGTCGTGCCGCGCAGGATCACGTTAGGCTCGAGGGTCACGTCGGCGTCCAGGGCGACGGTCCAGTCCAGGTAGACCGTGGACGGGTCGCGCATCGTCACGCCCTTGCGCATGTGCGCTTCGTTGAGCCGGACGCGCAGGCTCCACTCGGCGGCGGCGAGCTGCGAGCGATCGTTGATCCCGTCGAATCGACCGTCGTCCTCGAACCCGACGGCACTGACGATGCGGCCGTCCTCACGGGCGAGCCGGACGAGGTCGGTCAGATAGAGCTCGCCCGTCACCGGCGACGGAGTGAGGGCCGCGCCGCGACGACGGAGCCAGGCCGCGTCGAAGGCATACAGGCCGGCATTGATCTCGTTGCTCGCCAGCTCGTCGGGCGTGGCATCGCTCGCCTCCACGATCCGCTCCACGGTCCCGAATTCGCCGCGCACGACCCGGCCCAGCTGGGCCGGATCGGCGGCGAAGACGCTGGCCAGGGCGATCGCGGCATCATCGGCCCGTCGCGCGTCGAGGATCGCGTCGAGGTCGGCCCCGGTCACCAGCGGCACGTCGCCATTGAGCACCAGGATCTCCGTGGCGTCCTCGGGCAGCACCGCTAGCGCCGCCCTGACCGCGTCACCGGAACCACGCGGCTCGTCCTGGAGCGCAAAGGTGGCTCGATCGGCGAAGACGGTCGTGATCGCCTCGACCGGCGGCGAGTAGACGATGATCGGCGGTCGAGCAGCCCCATCGACGGTACTCGCCCAGGCATCGAGCATGTAGGCGAGCATCGGTCGCCCGCACAGCTGGTGGAGCACCTTGGGAGTGGCCGAACGCATCCGGGTCCCGAGGCCGGCCGCCAGGACGACGGCGACCGTGCAGGTCGCCGGGGTGGGACTTGGGGGGTTCACGCGGAGCGGCGCCGACGGGAATCGGTCAGGGAGCGTTCGTCGTTCCCGACCCGATCCGGGTCCGGCGCCATTGGGTCAGCAGTCATCAGTGGGTCGGGGCATCGTAGGGGCGGCCCGCGGAGGGTGTCAACCGACGCGGACAGGATCAGGCGCGCAGTCGGGCGACCGCTTCGATCTCGACCCGGGCGCCCTTGGGCAGCGCCGCAACCCCGACCGTGGAGCGAGCTGGCGGCGGATCCGTCATGAACCGGCCGTAGATCGCGTTGACTGCCGCGAAGTCGGCCATGTCGACCAGGAAGATCGTGGTCTTGAGCACGTCGCCCCAGCCGCAGCCGGCCGCATCGAGGACGGCCGTCAGGTTGGCCATCACTCGCTCCGTCTCGGGTTCGATGCCTCCCTCGACCAGCGAGCCGGTGGCCGGATCGAGTGCCGCCTGGCCGGCAGTGAACAACAAACCGTCGGACGCGATCGCCTGGCTGTACGGGCCAATGGCGGCGGGCGCGCCGGACGTCAAGACGATGCGGCGGGTCATGGCGGACTCCCAGGCTGGTGGCCGGTCTGGATGGTGGTGGCGGTGACAAACGGCTCGGTCGTGCCCGGCGCCACGAGCCGCTCCTCGCGAAGGGCGGTGCGCACGACATCGGCGGCGTCCGCGGCTTCGGTTGCGGAAACATAGAGGGCCCACAGGGTCGGGCCGGAGCCGGATAGCCCGATCGGACGGCCCAGCAGCCGGCTGAGCGCCCGCTTGAACGGCACCAGCGCGGGGACCACCAGGGCGGTCGCCGGCAGCAGGTCGTTGGCGACTGTCATCGCCCCGGCCCGGGCAACCAGGTCGGCGCTGGACAGCTTGGCGCGCAGCTCTTCGGCAAGGTGGGTCGAGGTCATCCGAACGGCTTCGTCGCCGTGGGTCCGGATGGCATCGAAGGCGGCGAACACATCCGGCGTCGAGACCGCGATCGCCGGCGTGACGAGCAGGA
>JBKKDW010000229.1:0-29161 GCA_046708025.1 Candidatus Limnocylindrales bacterium | reverse complement strand
CCTGGAAGGCGAGCATCGCGCGCACGTGGTCCGCCATCGACCGGCGGGCACGACGCTGGTACTCGTCCGGCAGGGCTGCCCGGAGCTCCAGCGCGTCGGCCAGCCCGATCTCGGCCGGCACGTAGCCCTCGAGCGCGTCGTGAGCCGACGTCTGGTCCGTGACCAGGTCGAACCGTTCGCCGGCGGCCGCCCAGGCCGGTTCGATCTCGGCGGCATTGCCAACCAGGGCGATCGAGACGGCCTCGCCACGCTGCGCCGCCGCGCGCGCCCAGGCCAGCGCCTCCGCGGGCTCACCGGTGAGCCGGTCGACGTAGCCGATCTCGAGCCGCCGGCGCGCCCGCGCTTCGTCGACCTCGATCGCGAGGCAGACGCCGTCGTTCATGGTCACAGCCAGTGGCTGGGCACCACCCATCCCGCCCAGCCCGGCAGTGAGGGTGACCCGGCCACGCAGCGTCCCGCCGAAGTGCTGCCGGGCCGCCTCCGCGAAGGTCTCGTAGGTGCCCTGGAGGATGCCCTGGGTCCCGATGTAGATCCACGACCCGGCGGTCATCTGGCCGTACATCGTGAGCCCCTTCGCCTCAAGCTCACGGAAGTGCTCCCAGGTGGCCCACTTGCCGACCAGGTTGGAGTTGGCGATGAGCACCCGCGGCGCCCATGGATGGGTGCGAACGACCCCGACCGGCTTGCCCGACTGGACCAGCAGCGTCTCGTCGCCCTCCAGCCGACGCAGCTCGCGGACGATCGCGTCGAACGCCGCCCAGCTGCGCACCGCCCGCCCGGTCCCGCCGTAGACCACCAGGTTGTCTGGATCCTCGGCCACTTCGGGATCGAGGTTGTTCATGAGCATGCGCAGGACGGCTTCCTGCTCCCATCCTCGACAGGACAGGGCGGGACCGCGGGGGGCGCGAACCGGGCGCGCGCCGGTCAATCCTGTGGCGCCAGAGCCTGCGGACATGGCGCCAAGGCTACCGCGACGCTACCGCGCGAGCCAGGCTACCGCGCGAGCCCAGCCACGACGAGCTCGCCCAGCCTTCGCGAACCGCTCGCGGTGACCGACACGATGAAGCCCTGTTCCTCGAGGTAGGCGTGGTGCGTCTGCGCACCACCAACGCACGACCCGAGGTAGATCGTGCGGCCGCCGATCTCGGTCTCAGACTCGGAATCGACGCCGTCGGCGACTTCGCACGCGGCCTCGTTGTAGGTATCCCGCCACTCCTGGAAGAAAGCCTCGTCGAACACGTCCGGGCGCAGCCGGATGACGCTTGCGATGGCCAGGTCCTCGGTGCCAGACGGTCCTGCGGCGAGTGCGATCGCGACGGCAAGCGACAGGGCGGACTCGGCGAGCAGCGGATCGGCCGCGATCTGCGCAGCCGTCGTTGGGTCCGGCTCGAGCGTCACCCCGTCAACTTCGCCGGGCAGGACCTCCAGCAGGCCCGGGTCCACGGTCACGCCTGCCGGCAGGGCCGGCGGCGACGCGCTTGCGACGGGGCTGCCGGGTGCGGGAGTGGTCGCCGACGGGGAGGCGGACGGGGAGGCGGACGCCACGTTGGTCGCTGGTGGCGTCGGCGGCGTTGATCCGCATCCGACAACCAGCAGGGCCAATGTGCCCGCCAGGGCGAGTCGGCGCCGAGACGGAGGGCCGGCTGACCGCTTCACTCGAACTCGCGGCGCATGACCGGGAAGTGGGCGTCGTCGATCGCGCGGGCGAACCCGACCGTCTCCCAGAAGGCCGGGCTGGCTGCGCTCGTGGCGTTGCGTTCGGGCCCCACCTCCGGGTAGGTCTCGACCGCGGTGAAGCCGCGCTGCTCAAGGTCGTCGCAGATCGCCTCCACCAGCAGTCGGGCGAGTCCCAGGTGGCCGGCTTCGGCCGTCGAGGCGATGCAGGTGATAACGGCCGGCAGCGGAGCGTCAGGGAGGGCCGGGTAGAGGTCGCGTGTCCGCTGGGCCCGGGGGTAGGCGGTCAGTGGGCCGAACTGGGCATAGACCGCGGGGACCCCGTCGCGGAGCAGGACCTTGGCGTAGCTGCCGATGACGCCCACGCCGCGGGCCAGCAGCCGGAGCTTGCGCGGCGAGGCCAGATCCATCCCTGGGCGAGTGGGCGGTGGCGGCGCGATCGGGTTGGCGACCGGCGCCGCCTCGTCGTCATCGTCGGTCGGCGCCAGGAATGGTGCCGCACGGCTGGCGATGAACGGGTTGGCGGTGGCCGGCCTGCGCTCGAGATCGGCCATGAACGGGTTCGCCGGCGGCTTGCGCTCTGGCGCCGGGTCGAGCGGCGGTCGCCCCGGGCTCGGTTCGAGCCACGATGCTCGGGCGGCCTTCGATCCGCGATCGGCGTCTTCCCAGAAGTCACACGAACGGTGATCGAAGCTCGGGTCGGCGCATGGCGGAATGAGGCCGAAGGTGTCGTCGTCGAGGACGTCGACGACCCGGATCGCGGTCATGACGGTCGGTCGGCGGGGCCGGCGCCAGGCCCGGCGGCGGTGAGGTCGACCAGGGCGCCCTCGTGGACGATGGCGGTCGCTTCGGCGAGGTCAGGCCCCGGCTCGCGATCGCCGTCGAGGTGCCGGACACGCGCCCGAATGCGGCTGAGGGCGGCCACCACCCCGGCGCCCGGGACGGCCGGCTCGGCATCGACGCCGGGCCGCGCCAGTCGCAGGTCCAGGGCCTGGGCGGCGACCAGCAGCTCGATCGCGACGATCTGCTCCACGTGGCCCAGGACGGCGCGGGCATGGCGCGCCGCGACCGAGCCCATCGACACGTGATCCTCCTGGTTGGCGCTGGTCGGGATCGAATCCACCGACGCCGGGTGGGCCAGCACCTTGTTCTCCGAAGCGAGGGCGGCCGCCGTGTATTGGTAGATCATCATGCCGGAGTCGATCCCGGAAACGGCGCTCAGGAAGGCTGGCAGCCCGCCGTTGAGCCGCGGGTCGACCAGCAATGCCGTCCGGCGCTCGCTGATCGAACCGAGCTCGGCCAGCGCGAGCTTCGCGAAGTCGAGTGCCAGGGCGATCGGCTCGCCGTGGAAGTTTCCGCCGCTGATCACCCGACCGCCACCCGTGGCGATCGTGTCCGGGTCCGCGACGCCGCCGCCGGGGAAGACGAGCGGGTTGTCCGTGGCCGAGTTGAGCTCGATGTCGAGGACCCGGCGCAGATGATCCAGGGCATCACGGACCGCCCCGTGGACCTGCGGGACGCAGCGCAGCGAGTACGCGTCCTGGACCTTGTGCGGGTCGCCGTGATGGCTCTCCTGGAGGGTGCTGTCGCGGAGCAGATGGCGCAGCTCGGCGGCAACCGCGATCTGGCCGGGATGTGGGCGCGCCAGCTGGTAGGCGGCCGCGAACGCAACGTCCGTGCCGAGAAGCGCTTCCACGCTCAGGGCTGCCGCGACGCTCGCGGTCCGGACGAGCCGGTCGGCGTCGGCCAGCAGGAGCGCGCCGATCGCGCTCATCATCTGCGTCCCGTTGAGCAGGGCGAGGCCTTCCTTGGCCTCGAGGACGAGCGGCCCCAGGCCGGCCTCGCGCAGGGCCGTCAGCCCGGGCACCACGGAGCCGTTGAATTCTGCCTGGCCGCGGCCGATGAGCGGCAGGGCAAGGTGGGCCAGTGGGGCGAGGTCGCCGGATGCGCCCAGGCTCCCCTGCTCGGGCACGATCGGGTGGATCCCCAGGCGCAGGAAGTCCAGCAGGCGGTCCACCAGCAATGGCCGGCAGCCGCTGTGACCCAGGGCCAGCGTGTTCGCCCGGAGCAGCAGCATCGCCCGGACGATCTCGCGCGGAAACGCCGGACCAACGCCGGCCGCGTGGCTCATCAGCAGGTTCTCCTGGAGTCGTGCCGCGTCGCCCGCTGGAATGGAGACTGAGGCTAGATCGCCGAAGCCGGTCGTCACCCCGTACACCACCGCACCGCTCGCGACGAGCGACTCGATGACGTCGCGGGCCTCCTGCATCCGGGCCCGAGCGTCGTCGTCAAGGACCGCGCTCGCCCCGCCGCGCGCCACGGATTCCACCTCGGCGATCGTCAGGCCAGCTCCGGTCAGCTCGATCGGCATCGTGCCGAGGATAGTCGGCTATGCTGCCGGCCGTGTTCGACTTCCTGAACGGTCCTGTACGTGACCTGGTCACCCAGATCTACGATGCGGTCGGCTACCTGGGGGTGGCGCTGTGGGTCGCCATCGAGAGCGTCATCGTGCCCATACCGTCCGAGCTCGTGCTGCCGTTCGCCGGCTTTCTCGTTGGCGAGGGCGTCGCCATCGAGCCGCTCACCGGGCGGCCGTGGGCATTCTGGCTGGTCGCCCTCGCCGGGACGCTCGGGGCGACGATCGGCGCACTCGTCGCCTATGCCATCGGCGCCCGGGGCGGTCGGCCGCTCATCGAGCGGTGGGGCCGCTACGTCGGGATCTCCGCCACGGACATGGATCGGGCTGACGACTTCTTCGCCAGGCACGGCCAGGCCGCGAGCTTCTTCGGGCGGATGATCCCGGTTGTCCGCTCGCTCGTCTCCTTTGCCGCCGGCATCGCCCATATGCCGCTGGCACGATTCACGCTGTTCACGTTCCTGGGTTCTTTGCCGTTCACGGTTGTGCTCGTGTTCGCGGGCGTCCAGCTGGGTGCGAACTGGGAGGAAGTCGGCGCGATCCTCAAGCGCTTCGAGTACGTCGTCCTCGCGCTTCTCGCCGCGCTGATCCTGGCCTGGATCTGGTTCCGGATCATCGTGCCACGACGCCGTTCAGCCCGGCCCTCCGCGTGACCCGCGGAAATCGCGGTAGAGCAGGAGGTCGTACGCGACCTTGAGGCCGCCGGCGAGATAGAACGGCAACGCGGCCAGGCCCGAGTTCGAGATGAGCACGCTCGAGAGCGCCGGCGAGATGGCCGCGCCCATCGTTCGGGCGATCCCGGTCACGCCCGCGGCCGCGGATCGCTCGTCGGGATCCACCACCGCCATGACGTACGACTGACGGGTTGGAACGTCCATCTGGCTCATGCTGAAGCGCAGCAACAGCACCGCGACGGCCAGTCCCAGGTTGGGCATCAGCGGGACCAGGATCAGCAACACGTTCGATGGCAGGTGCGTGAACACCATGGTGTTGATGAGGCCGATCCGGGCCGCGATCCGGGCGGCCGACAGCGCGGAGACCGCGGCGAGCAGGTTCGCGCCGAAGAAGATCATCCCGAGCAGGCTCGGCTCGACGCCGAAGCGAAGGTGGAACCAGTAGGCCATCAGGCTGATCGGGATGAACCCGCCGGCGAACGCGTCGATCGAGAAGAGGGCCGACAGCCGCAGCACCACGCGCCGGGAACGACCGAGGCCGAGGCGGCGGCGGATTCCGTCCGCCGATGGGCCGCGCGGCGGTGCCTCGATCGCCTCGTCGAGACGGCCGCCGCCAAGTGCCATCGCGAGGCCGATCAGGGCGTAGCCGAGGACGATGGCCCGGTACGCATCGACCGGCGCGAGTCCGCGGTCGAGCAATGCCTGGCTGACGATCCCCGCCAGCAGCGCTCCGACCGCCGTGGCCACGTATCCGACGAGGTTGTACCAGGCGAACGTCGCGGTCCGCCTGGTGTCCGGGATCGTCTGTGAGAGCGCGGCCTGCTCGACCGCCAGGAACGGGCCCACCTCGTTGCCGGTCGGCGAAATCACCCCGATCGTCGCCGCCAGGATCAGGAGGGGAGGCCAGCTCGTGAGCGCGAATACCACGCCCGCGACAACCATCAGCAGGCTGCCCGCCACGAGCACCCGGCGCCGACCGATCCGGTCAGCGTTCGTCGTCAGCCACAGCGAGATCAGGGTGTCGCCGACCAGGGTCAGGGTCAGGATCGCGCCGATGGTGAGGGCATCCAGCCCGAGCCCATCGAGGTAGAGGACGAGGACGACCGCGAGGAATCCGTAGCCGAACATCCGCATCGTCCGCAGGGCGAAGAGCAGCCGGCTGTTTCGGTCGAGCGCTCGCAGGCTGGCGATCAAGCCCACGTCGGGACGGTCGACAGGGCTGGACATCAGCGCGAGTCCAGGGCAGCCACGCCCGCGAGTCTAGGGCCGGCCACGCCCGTCCGGGCGGTCTGCCAGAATGCCACCGGAGGTGCCGCGACGATCATGAGCGCCGATCAGCACGACCCGGCTGCCCACGACGAACACGAGCACGGCGACGAAAACGGGCACGGCGACGAACACGGGCACGGCGATCACTCGGGTGAAGTCGCCGCGCTCGGACCGATCGATGTGGCCGCCTGGGGCGCGGGGCTGCTCGGTCTCATCATCAGCGTTGCGATCGCGGCCTGCTTCGTCCTTGCCACAGCGACCCTGGCCTGATCCTCGGCGCGCCCCCTGGATGTGATGCCCACGTTGCTGGCGGTCGCGGCCGCGGCCTGTGCGTTTCGCATAACCGTGCCCACGGACTGATACGGAGAAGCCCGAGCCGGTGGATCGGAATCGTGGCCGCAGATCCACGCTCAGGGCGAGCCGGATTCCGGCCGGATGGCCCGATGCGGGCCGCGTGAGCCGAGATTCCATCCGTAGCAGTCTGGTGGAGCGGTTATGCGGAGAAGGGCGACCCTCCCAGGAGCGTCAACAACCTCCTCGGCGCGCCGGCTAGAACAACCCGACGATGTTCCCGGCCGCGTCGATGTCGATCCTCTCGCCGCCCGGGCGGGACGGCAGGCCGGGCATCGTTCGGATCTCGCCACAGATCGGGGTGATGAAGCCCGCCCCGGCCGACAGACGGACCTCGCGGATCGGGATGGTGAAGCCGGTCGGGCGGCCCTTCAGCGCCTCATCGTGGCTGAGCGAGTACTGGGTCTTGGCCATGCAGATCGGCAGATGCCCGTAGCCGAGGTCCTCGAATTGCTTGAGTGACTTCGCGGCGGCGGGCAGGAACTCGACGCCATCGGCGCCATAGACCCTGGTCGCGATCGTGTCGATCTTGAGTGCTGGGGCCATGTCGTCCGGGTAGAGCAGCTTGAACGGGGCGCTGCGTTCCTGGCTCGCCGCCCAGACCGCCTCCGCGAGCGCTGCGGCGCCCGCCCCGCCGTCGCTGTAGTGGGTGGCCACCACCGCATCGCGGGCCCCCGCGGCCAGAGCGGCGTCGCGGATGGCCGCCACTTCGGCCGGCGTGTCGGTCGGGAACGAGTTGACGGCCACGACCGCCGGCACCCCGAACATGGTCACGTTCTCGATCTGCTTAGCCAGGTTCGCCGCGCCGCGCCGGACCGCCTCCACGTTCTCTTCGAGGAGCGCCGGATCGAGCGGCTTGCCGGCAACGATCCGGCCGACCCCGCCGTGCATCTTGAGCGCCCGGACCGTGACGACCACCACGGCCGCATCCGGAACGAGCCCCGACGCCCGGCACTTGATATCGAAGAACTTCTCGGCGCCCATGTCCGCGCCGAACCCGGCCTCCGTGCAGACGATGTCGTTGGTGACCAGGGCGAGGCGGTCGGCGATGATCGAATTGTTGCCGTGGGCGATATTGGCGAACGGCCCGGCATGGACGAACGCCGGCCCACCTTCGAGCGTCTGGAGCAGGTTGGGCTTGAGCGCGTCGCGCAGGACGACGGTCATCGCGCCGGCGACGCCCAGGTCCTCCGCGCTGATCGGCCTGCCGTCAATGGTGGTCGCCATGACCATCCGTCCGAGTCGCAGGCGCAGATCCTGGAGGTCGGTGGCGAGAGCGAGCACCGCCATCACCTCCGAACCGACGGTGATGACGAACTCGGTCTGCCGGGTGACGCCGTCCTCGCGGCCGCCCAGCCCGATCACGACATGGCGAAGGGCGCGGTCGCTGATGTCGACGACGCGAGGCCAGAGGATCCCGCGCGGATCGATCCCCAGCGGGTTCTTGTGATGGAGGCTGTTGTCGAGGAAGGCGCCGGCCAGGTTGTGGGCCGCGCCCACGGCGTGGACGTCGCCGGTCAGGTGCAGGTTGAAGTCCTCCATCGGGATGACCTGGCTGTAGCCGCCACCGGCCGCGCCGCCCTTGATCCCAAAGACCGGCCCCAGCGAGGGCTGGCGGAGATTGACCGCAGCTTTCCGGCCGATGTGATTGAGCCCCTGGGCGAGACCCACCGAGGTGGTCGACTTGCCCTCGCCAAGGGGCGTCGGCGTGATCGCCGTGACCACGACGTACTTGCCCCGCGGGCGCTCGGCCTCCAGGCGTCGGATCGCCTCGAGCGTGATCTTGGCCTTGGTTGGACCGTACAGCTCGAGCTCGTCGTCCGCGATCCCGAGCTCGCGCGCGATGTCCACGATCGGGCGCGGTTTGACGGCGCGGGCGATCTCGAGGTCGGACGGAAAGGTCACCGGCGTTGTGCGGCCTGGCGCTCGGCGGCGCGGATCAGGTGGGTCAGCAGCAGGGCGTTGGTCAACGGACCCACGCCGCCCGGGACCGGGGTGATCGCCGATGCGACCGCACAGGCGGACTCGAAGTCGACGTCGCCCACGATCCGCCCATCGACCACGTTGATCCCAACGTCGACCACGACCGCCCCGGGCTTGAGCATCGGGCCGGTCACCAGGCCCGGGTGGCCCGCGGCCACCACCAGGATGTCCGCCCGTCGTACCTGACCGGCCAGGTCGCGCGTCCGACGGTGGCAAACGGTGACGGTCGCGTCCTCCTTCAGGAGCAGGAATGCGGCCGGCATCCCGACCACCGTGGACCGACCGATGACGACCGCATCGCGTCCTTCGATCTCGATGCCCGAGCGGCGCAGGATCTCGACCGCGGCATGGGCGGTCGCCGGCAGGAAGCCGTCGTAACCCAGGCGCAGCAGCCCGGCGTTGAGGGGATGGATGCCGTCGATGTCCTTGGCCGGGTCGATCGCATCGACGACGGGACGCAGCCGGATCGTCCCGGGCAGCGGCATCTGCACGATCACCCCGTCGACGCTCGGGTCGTCATTGAGCGCACGCACCGCGGCGGTCACCCGCGCCTCGGTCGCCTCGCCTTCGAGCTCGACAAAGCCGGCGTCAATCCCGACCTTGGCGCAGCCGCGCAGGATCCGTTCGAGATAGACAAGCGATGGCGCATCCTTGCCGACGATCAACACGCGCAGGCCGGGTGGTCGACCCTGCCTTGCGTTGAAGGTCGCGACGTCCTCGGCGACGGCGACCCGGATCTCGGCGGCAATCGCCCCACCGTCGAGCAATCGGGCGCTCGGGACGATCACCCGGACGGGTTCCAACCGGGGACCGGAAACTGCTCGCGCGGCTCGCGCGGCTCACCGCTGCCGGCGGCCTCGCGGGTGGATTCGGCCAGGCGCTCGATCTCATGAAGGAGGGCGTCGACCCGCTCGCCCATCTCGATCGCGAATTCCGGGTCGACGACTGACGGCAGGTTGACCATGACATTGGCAGCCGCACCGCGGGCCGCCGCCTCGGCGAGGAGCACCGCCACGTTCAGATCACTGGCCGCGTTGACGTTACTCCGTCCGGCCAGGGCCTCGGCAACGCCGACCAGCTCCAGGCACGCCTCCACGGCCTTGAGTGGCACCTCTGCCGCGTGGCGCGCAGCCGCTCGCAGCGCAGTCGAGCGCGCTTCTCCATGCCTGTCCGAGTCACGTGGCTGTTTCAACGCGGCCGCGTAGTCCGCGAACGCCGCAGCATCGTCGTCGGCGAGAGCCAGGAAACGGCCTGCCAGATCGTGTCCTCGTTCCGACGCCCAGGCCAGCAACTCGGCGTGCTCTGCATACCTGGGTCGATCCACGGACAGCGCGGCCACCATGGCCACCAGACCCGCACCAAGGCTGGCCGCGACCGCCGATGCGCTACCCCCGCCCGGTACCGGCGCCGCCGATGCGAGCGCTGTCACGAATCGATCGAGGGTCAGGTCGCCGAAGCGAGTCGGAGTGGACACCGCCCGATTGTAGGGCGCGAGGGCCTCGGAGCGGGACGGGCGCGGTACCGGCGCGCCCGTCCCGTCAAGGGCTGGGTCAGGCGGCGCGATGGATCTCCCTGTCGAGGCCGTTCACCGTCCACCGCCGCGATCGGTGCTGGTAGATCAGCGACAGCCGCGCGCGAGGCGTGTCGACCTCGAACAGGGTGCGCGGCCCGGTGATGACCGGGTAGGCCGCGGCCTCCTCTCGGACGACGGCCAGTCGAGTGATTGGCAGGCGCTCGTCGCCCCAGGTGATCTCGCGCGGACGACCGCTGAACCAGTTCGTGCGGACCTGGACCTGGACGGGTTCGACGCGGACGAATGCCATCAGGATGGCTCCTTTCCGGGGGCGCTGGTCCTGTCGTCCGGGGCACTCGCTCGACAGAACGTCTGTTCGGTTGTAGAGCCAAGCCTAGACCGAACAGGTGTTCGATGTCAAGCGTCCTCGGGCTGAATCTCATTCAGCTCTGCGTCACCTTGTGTGTCACGAAGCGGCGCGTCTGGATGAGGATCGGCCAGGTGTTCCGGCGCACCTCGGGAGCGCCGGTCGAGCGGGTTGCGCGGGTCGCGTTCGAAGGGCGCCGGCAACCCGGTGCCCAGCAGTCGAGCCCGGGTCAGCGTGCCCTCCCCGTACCTGCGCCGAACGGCATCCGCCGCCTCGACCGCACGTCGCCGGCGCGGCTCGGTCGTTTCGAACAGGGCCAGCTGTTCGCGCTCGCCGAGGTTCGATGCCGTGACGCCGAGCAACCGCACGCGCACGCCGCGGACTTCGGGGCGGGCCAGTTCCAGCGCGATCCGAAAGATCGGCTCGGTCAGATCGGTCGGTTCGGGCAGGGTTCGCTGTCGGGTGATCGTTCGAAACCCGGAGTCGCGGATCTTGACGGCGACCGTCCCCGCCCGGACCCTTGCGGACCGGAGCCGGCCGGCGACGCCGTCGGCCATGGCCAGGAGGGTTCGCTCGATGACCTCGGGGTCGCTCGTGTCGACGTCGAAGGTGTGCTCGTGGCCGACCGACTTGGCCGGGTCGCCCTCATGGACGGGATCCGGGTCGATCCCGCGCGCTCGCTCGATCAGCGCCGCGCCGTGCTTGCCGAACCTGCGCTCGATGAGATCGGCGGGCAGGGCGGCGAGGTCGCCGATCGTCCGCACCGCATAGTCTGCCAGCGCGGCCGCCGTCTTCTCGCCTACGCCCCACAGCCGCCCGATCGGCAGCGGCGCGAGAAAGGCCGCCTCGTCACCGGGCGGGACGACCACCAGTCCATCCGGCTTGCGCAAGTCGGAGGCGACCTTGGCCACGAGCTTGGTGCTGGCGACGCCGACTGATACGGTCAGCCCGACCTCGGTCCGGACCTCATCCTTGATCTGGCGGGCGATCGACGAACCGTCGCCGAACAGTGCGGCCGAACCGGTTACGTCCAGGAATGCCTCGTCGATCGAGATCGGCTCCATCAGCGGTGTGTACCGGCGCAAGACGTTCATGACATCGCGGCTGGCGACCTGGTAACGCCGGCCGTCGACGGGCAGGAAGACTCCATTGGGACAGCGCCGCCAGGCCTCGCGCAGCCACATCGCCGAGTGGACCCCGAACACCCGCGCCTCGTAACTCGCCGCCGAGACGACCCCGCGCGCATTCTCGCCGCCGCCCCCGCCGACGATGACCGGGCGGCCGCGCAGCTCCGGGCGATCACGTTGCTCGACCGACGCGAAGAACGCATCGAGGTCTACGTGCAGGATCGTGCGACTGGTCACCGCCCAGCGCTCGGTCAGGGGTTCAGCTGGGTCAGCAGGACGATCCGGTTTGTTGCACGGTTCGTCACGAACATGGCCCCGCCCGGCCGGACGGCGAGTCCGGCCGGCCCGTCGAGCTGGTTCGGATCTCCTGGGGCGAGCAGCCCCGCAAGCGTTCCGTCGGATCGATAGACCAGGATCGAGTGGGTCGTCGGGCTCGAAGCCCAGATGGTGCCGTCCGATCCGAGCGCGACATCCGCGTCGGACGGCGCAACGCCCACCCAGTCGTCGACTGGCATGGCCTCCAGGAACGTGCCGTCGCTATCGAACAGGACGATCCGCGCGTTTCCGGTGTCCGCGACGACGACCGTTCCGTCCAGCACGGCCACGCCGCTCGGTTCACGAAGCTGCCCGTCGCCGATGCCGGAACTCCCGAGCTCGACGATCGTGCCGTCCGGGTCGAACCTGACCAGGCGTGCGTTGGCCCGATCGAGGGCGAAGACCCGGTCCTCTCGATCGATCGCAACGTCGCTCCAATTCGGGATCGAGTCATCGGGCGTGCGCAACTCGCGAGCGTCGCTGCCGATCGGATCGAAGACCAGGAGCCGGGCACCGGCGGCGACATGGACCCAACCTTTCGAGTCGACCGCCACGCCGGTCGGGCCATCGAGCTGACCTGGACCGCTCCCAGATTCGCCATACGAGCGCAGCAGGTTGCCGCTCGATGAAAATGCCTGGACCCGATCGTTGCCGGCGTCGGCAACGTAGACCACCCCCGATCGGTCCAGGGCGATTCCGCGCGGCCCGTCGAAGTGGCCCGGTTCGGAGCCCAGCCCGCCGACGTACATGTCCTCGGGAGCCGCGTCGGGCAGGGCGGCCGATGCGCCGGGGTCGGGCGGCACCTGGTAGATCGTCAGGTGGCCGTAGCGATTGCCAGGGTCGGTGAACACCGCTGCCAGGTGGCTCCGGAAAAGCTCCTCGTTGAGCCGTGGGGCATAGCCGCGGTCCCGCAGGCCGTCGTCGAACGCCACGTACGCGATGCCTTCGGCCTGAAGTCGGGCCACGAGCTCGCGCGGACTGCGCAGCGCGAACACGTCTCGGTACCACTGCTCGCGAACCCCGACCGCGTAGCCGGCCGACCAGGCGTAATACGGCCAGCCCATGTACAGCCGGCGGCCCGCCTCCAGAATCCCGTGAACCACGTAGATATCAGACAGGAAGACGTCATCGGGCCGGGTCTGGGTCTGGATCCACTCGAACAGGGGGTCGCCGTCGAGACCGACCTGATACATCCGCTGATTCTTGATCGGGATGAGATCGATGGCCCCGCCCGCGACGATGACGGCCGTCAGGCCCAACGCGACGAATCGGGTTGGCACCCGGAACGCCGGGCGCACATTCCAGAGCCGGACCAGGCCATAGGCAACGAACAGATTGGCGACGATCAGCCAGGTGTTGATGAACTTGTGATTGGCCAGCACCTCAACGCTCAGCTGAACAAGGAAGGCGACGCCGACCAGCCCGGCGAAGGCGAGGAAGACTCGACGCTGGATACCGTTGCCGATCAGCAGCGCAACGCCGGCGAGGATCA
The DNA here is from genome assembly GCA_046708025.1 of Candidatus Limnocylindrales bacterium. Classification (GTDB taxonomy): domain Bacteria; phylum Chloroflexota; class Limnocylindria; order Limnocylindrales; family CSP1-4; genus SPCO01. Next base: position 15,980 of record JBKKDW010000229.1, on the reverse strand, counting down.
GCTTGGGCCCGAAGATGAAGGCGAGATACGTCGCGATCCGGATCGGCGTCGGATCGTCGATCGTGTAGCCCCAGTAGATGGACGGGTAGGTTTGCTGGCCGGCCATCGTGCCGGGCCGCAGGAACAGCAACTGGGGAAGCGCGGGGATGGCGGCAGCGATCGCCAGGACGACCATCTGCGGCCGGTTCGGGAAGACCACGAACAGGATCCCAAGGACGGCCGCCGAGCCAATGAACATGGCCCCGTTGTAGAGCGGGAGCAGCCCCGCGAACAGCCCACACAGTGCGTAGCCGGGAAGCCACGGATCGCGCAGCGTTGCCCGGACGGCTTCAACCGGTCGGCTGATCGTTGTCGCGAGACGTTCGCGCACGCCGCGCGCGTCGGGGGATAGCCGATCGATGAGGAACAGGACGATGACCAGGACGATCCCGATCGCGCTCGGGAGATGGCGCTGGTTGAGGAACACGTCCTGGGTCCAGATGCCCCACTCTTCCCCCCTGTACGGAAAGCCGGACGCGAGGAAGTGGTTGAGACCGGGCAACGCGGCGATCGCGTCGCCGAAGGACGAGAAGCTCCCAAGGTACGGAATGAACGACAGGGCACCGTGGGCAAAGAACAGCATCGCGCCGATCCAGCCAATCAAGCGGGAGCCAAACAGCCGTTCTCCGAGCGCTGCCACCACGACCAGCATGGCGACCATGGACACGACGCTCAGGACATTGTTCGCGGTCGCCGGGTCGAGCCCGAGGTAGGTCAGGTTGCCGACCTGGAAGTAATACAGAAAGTGGTAGCGGATGGGCTGGCCGGCATAGTGCGGATACTCGGTCGGAAAGTTGTCCCCGAGGGCGAAGCTCTGGGAGATCGCGGTCGTCGGACCGAAGTCGCTCCACAGATCGCCGGCGATCCTGAGCGTGCCGCTGTCGTAGTTGTAGGTCGAGACCATCATCCAGCTCGCGATGGCGCCGATAAGCAACACCATCAGCCAGTCCGAGCGCGTCGTGCGGAGCTGCCCCGGTGTCATCGCCACCGTCGGCGCCGGACGTCGACGCAGCCACATGGACACCAGGACCATGGCCCCCGTCCCCACGATGCCACCCAGCGCCAGCGGGTCGCCGGTTCCACTGAGCGCCAGCGCCGCGAGGTACGACGTCCAGGTTCCCACCAGCAGCCCGACCAGGATTGCCGTCGCCAGGCGGTGCGGCACTGACACGAACGAGAACCAGCGCCGGGCCAGCACGTCTCCAAGAAAGACGATGACCCCGAGGTAGACGAACGCGATCATTGCCGCTCGATCGGAGCGGGTGGCGAGGCCTGGTGTTCGGCGGCTTCCGCGACGTCGCGGCGGAGCTCCTGGTCCAGGAGGTCCACCAGCAGGGGCGCTCGATAACGGCCGATCGCCAGGTTCCAACGGATCGTGGCGATGTCCCCGAACGCAGCCGCCGAGTCGCGCACGACACGAACGGAGCTCGGCTCATTGCGCTCGAGGCGGACGGGGATTCGCTTGACGTCCAGCCGGTACTTGAGCAGCAGATAGATGATCTCGACGTCGATCGCAAAGCCGCTGATTCGCGAGACTCGAAAGACTTCGCGGCCAACGTCGCCCCGGAAGATCTTGAAACCGCACTGGGTGTCGTAGATGCCGCCGGTCACCAGGGTGCGGAACGAGAAGCTGGCGAACTCGGAGACCGCGGTGCGCAGCAACCCCGTGCTCGCATAGGACGAACCGGGCAGGGTCCGATCGCCGATCACCGCGTGATAGCGGCGGTCGCGGATGTACGAGATGGCCAGCGTCAGCGGGTCGGCGCCGTAGGGCAGGTCGGCGTCGGTGAACCCGCAGATCTCGCCGGTCGTCGCCGCCATCCCATCGCGCACGGCGGCGCCCTTGCCCCGGTGTGGCAGGCGCAGGACGCGGACGCGCTCAGACCCGTCGATCGAGTCGGCCGTGCCGTCCGTGCTTCCGTCGTCCGCGATGACGATCTCGCCGTCGATCCCGGCCCGGGCATAGAAGTCGAGCACCCGGCGCACGTTGTGGTCCAGGTAGCGGGCGCTGTTGTAGGCCGGAATCACCAGCGACACCGCGGGCAGGGTCATGTCGCGGGACCGTCGCCGACCGGGGCCTCGGCGGACTCGGCGATGGCATCCGGACGAACGTGGAGCGCCCAGATCGAGACGAGACCGATGAGCGCCGGCGGGAAGGTCGTGACGATCCGCATCAACAGGATTGTGGCCAGACCCTGCTCCGGCGTATAACCCAGCCCGGTGATGATGGCGACGCCCACGAACTCGTACGTGCCCAGCGCTCCGGGCGCGGCCGGGATGGCCAGCGACAGCGCAATCCCGCTCAGGAACAGGACCGCCTGGATCGGGCTCAGGTTGACCCCCACCGCCTGCAGCACCGTCCAGGCGACGAGGATCGCGGTGGTGACCAGGACCGCCGTCAGCCCCAGGAAGGAAAGGGCGGGCCCCACACGCCGAAGGGCTCCGGCGCCGGCCGACAGGCGTCGGACAAGCCCCGTCACGGCCGTCGCGATCCGGGTCGACGCGAGCGCCGAGCTGGAGATGGCGATCCAGCCGACGCCTGCAGCAACCAGCCCGCCCACAACGAGCACGACGGCGTAGCCGGTCAGGGCCAGGAGCTCGGAGGCGCTGGCGACAACCAGGCTGGACAGCACGGCCAGGCCGAGCATGGTCAGGCCGTCGCTGAAGCGCTCGATCATGATCGTGCCGAAGATGGCGAGTCGTGGAGCCTGGAAGGCTCCGGCGGCCAGCACCGCCCGGGCGACGTCCCCGAGGCGAGCCGGCAGGACGGCATTGGCCGCGAAGCCAAGGGTGAGGTAGCCGAAGGCCATCCGATACGGCGGTCGCACGGCGGCGCCTTCCACGCCGAGCAACAGGACATGCCAGCGCAGCGCTCGCAGCGCCAGATCGATGAGCACGATCGCCAGGGCAGCGGCAAGACCGGCCGGGGCGGCGCGACCGATCGCCTGCGCGGCCTCTGCGAGGTTGACCCGGGACAGGGTCACCGCCAGGAACACCGCGCTGATGGCGACCCCAACCAGCAGCCGAATGATGGCCGATCCGCGTGGGGGCATGCCGCTACTCCGTGGGGATATCGCTGCGGACGAAGAGCACGAGGTCCACGCCCGGCCGAAGATTGTAGGCGCCCACCCGGTCGTAGCGATCCTCGATCGAGGGCCCGAGCTCCGCTTCCAGATTGGTGTTGGCAACAATCATCGCCGCCTCCGTTTCGCAGATCGAGTCGCAGAAGGCGGCACTGCGGTTATTTCGCATGTACCACGAAAGCGGCCAGTGGTCGCGCGACATGAACACCACACCCGTCTGCTGGCCAGGGCCAGCCCGTTCGGCGATCGTCTCGATCTCATCGAGGAGCCCGAGCATTTCCCGCGTCGAGTGCACGAAGACGTACGAATAGGCCTCGTCGTCGTAATGGCGGTAGTTCAGGTCGATCGCCTGATAACCGCTGACCAACAGCGCGGCGCCGAGCACAACCGGCACCCCCAGACGCAGCCGTCGCGACTGCCACATCTCCGAGATGGCGAGCCCGGCCAGAAGCGCCAGGGGCAGCAGCATGTTGAGGATGATCCAGGGCGTCTTGTACTGGATGATCGAGTAGGCCGTCGTGATCCCCGCAGCCCACAGCCCGATCACCACCCACAGGCGGCTGCGCGCCCGGATGGCCGCGACCAGCCCGCCGATCACGCCCAGAACGAGGATGACCGCATCGAGCGGGATCATCCACTCCAGGTACTTGTAGATCGGCTGCCCTTGCGTCGCCTCGCCCGTCTGCGCCCAGATCGTGAAAGTCGCAAGCGAGTCGACCAGACCCTTGGGAAAGTTGCTGAAAAACGAAGAGTAGAGCAGGACGTAGATGACCAGGAAGACGACCGCGGCAGCAGCGAGGTGCTCCCCCGGAATCGGGCCAGGCGAGAGCGAGGCAACCCGCCCAACCGTGTCGCCATCACCGCGTGCGGCGCGGTATTCGACGCCCTCGATCCAGACTGATTTGGGGCGCGTTGCCCGATGCCGGGGTGTGCGCCGCGCAACCACCGACGGGTGCCGCCAGGCCGCGTAGTAGTGGCCAACGACCACGGCGATCAGGAGGACGATGACCGTGATGATCCCGGTCTCCTTGGTCGCGAACAAGAGGGCAGCGGCGACCGCGGCCCCGAGCACGTACTTCGACTCACGCCGGTCGAGATAGAGGATGGCGCTGACCACGAGCCCCAGCGAAAAGGTCACCAGCAACGTCTCGTGGATGAAGTAACGCGAGATGTAGACGGCGCCGGGTGAGATGGCCAGGACGGCACCAGCAACGAGGACGGCGAGCGAGCCCAGGTACGGTCGCAGCGGGAAGACGAACGCGACGAGCAGCAGGCCGAAGACCACCGGGACCAGGCGCATCGCCTCGGTCGTCAGGCCGAACAGGATCTCCGAGAGCAACGCGAAGTAGTAGAGGCTCGGTCCGTGGTAGTTGGCCGGGTCGTAGACGTACCTGCCGGTGCGGACGAGGTTTGTCACGAAGGACCCGTTCACGCCCTCGTCGTGGTGGAACGGATTGAGCGCCAGTTCCGGCAGCCGAAGTGCTGCGGCGACCAGCATGATGCCGATCGCGATCGGCACGAACCAGCGATCGAAGACGTCCGGCTCGGCTGCGCCGGACGGCGCCCCTTCGCTGACCGCACCGGGCAGGGATTCGGACGGTTCCGGACGGCGGCCATCGGGCCGTCCGGCGGCGACGCGGGCTCGCCCCTTCCTACGGTCGCGCGACTTCATGGAGCCTGTAATCGCCGGCCTCGCCGACCGTGGGGAACTGGTCGAGGAACGCGTCGTTGACCGGCATGCTGTTGCGTTCGATCGGGCTCACCAGGATGTAATCGATCCCGTACCGGTCGAGCAGCTGGTCGGCGCCGGCCTCGCCCGCGTAGATCCGCCTGATGTCCGCCTCCCGGTCCGCGTACGGCAAGCCATGGGCCCAGATGTACCCGGTGTAACCCAGCAGCGACCGTCGGCCCGTAAGAAAGACCGGCGGGTTGTAGGTCGGAGCATGCAGGATCAACGCCTGCGCGGGCGTCTCGTCGCGAATGATCGCGGCCACGGCGATCCCGTCGCGATCGAATTCCTGGTACTCGGTCTGGCCGGACAGGACCCGGAAGACATCGATCCCGCCGGCCAGGGTCAGCGCCACCAGGGCGCCCGCGCCAACCAGCCTCCAGCCCGGCCCGGACTGGAACAGGCGCGCGACCAGCAGGGCGACGAGCGGCACGAACCCAACGAACCAGTAGAACAGGACCTTGATGTTGTCCCACACCCAGGGCGCCAGTTTCATCACGTTGGGCACGAGGAACCAGGCCACGAACGCCGCCGTGAAGAGCAGCAGCGATCGCGACGCGATCGGGGGGCGCACCGGCCAGAACGCACTGAGGGCCGCCAGTGGAATGAATGGGCCGGTGTTGAGGAGCCAGAACCAGGCAATGTTGTGTTCGCGGTGATCCCAGCCGAACTCGAACCCGAAGAAGGTCCCGGCGTTGGCGATGCTGTCGTGCGTCGACCACCAGATCTGAGGCAATGCCACGACCAGTGCCGCGACGACGTAGATGGACCAGGCGACCCAACGACCCTCGCGCCACTGGCGGAAGAGCAGGCCAAGGAAGAACGCCGTGCCAAGGACCACCACGAACGAGTGCGCATGAACCAGCGGCAGGCTGCCGGTCAGGAGGCCGGCGGCCAGTCCGAGCCGGGTCGAGTTCGAGCCTAGGTCGGTCCAGGTCCGGCCCGGCCGTTCCGTGTGGACGAGCTTCCAGAGCAGCACGAACACGATCAGGGCGATCGGAAGGCCGAACAGCAGGCTGCGCTGGGTGACCAGCAGGGTGGTGATCGCGTTGCCCCAGCGAAGCGGCCCGTCGCCGGTGATCGTGTAGTCACGGCTTAGCGCGCCCAGTTGCGCCAGCAGCCCATGCTCACCAATTCGCGAGTCCTGCAGCAGGAAGATCCAGCCGAATCCACCGCTCAGGAGCACCAGGAAGGGCGCGATCCAGGCGGCCAGGCGATCCGAGGTCAGGACGCGGGTGAAGCGGTGGATCAGGCCGACCAGGGCCAGGCCCACAAGCAGGTTCCCGATCAGGAAGGCCTCGCGCAGCGAGGCTCCCAGGGCCACGAACATGGCCGCTCCGAAGTCGGACAGGTACGGGTACGCGAACCCGGTTCCCGCATAGGTCGGATCCTCCGGTGGGAAGTTCTGACCGTAGGCAAAGCTCGAGGTGACCTGCAGATGGAACGGCAGATCACCCAGGTTGTTCACATAGCCGGTGAACATCCCGCCGTCGTGCTCGATGATCACGCGGTCGAAGACCAGCCACAGAAAGGCAACGATGACGGCGGTATAGACGATCGGACCGATGGTCGCCAGCGCCGGCTCGCGGATCGCCGCTGCCAGGTCCCGACCGGTCGCGCGGAGGTCGCCCGCGAGTCGCTGGCGCAAGCCCGGCCGGACCAATGCCGCCAGCGGGAGCGCAACGACGACGCCGGCGGCGACTGTCGCCAGTTCGATGGCCACGAAGTTGGCCAGGACGAAACCGACCGCGGCGAGGGCCATGAGGCCGCTCGCGGCGCCATAGGCCAGGCGTGTCACGAGCGGGGCATCGTCGTCGTAGGCATAGCTCACGAAGGCCCCGCCCAGGACGGCCAGCAGCCCCAGGACGATCGCCCCAATCATGGCCTCATGCCTCGAGGCGGGGCGAGATCAGCCCTTGGGTTCGACGATGATGGTGACCTCGGCGGTCATGCCTGCAAAGACCTTGATCGCCACCTTGTACGTGCCCAGCGTCCTGAGCGGCTCCTCGAGGTCGATCTTGTGGCGGTCCACTTCGATGCCGCGGCGACCCAGCGCGTCGGCGATGTCCTTCGACGTGATCGAGCCGTACAGCTTGCCGCCCTCTCCCACCTTCACGCCCATCGTGAGGGTCGTGCTGGCGATCCGGGTGGCCGCGATCTCGGCCTCGGAGCGCTCGCGGATCCGCTTGTCCTCGCGGCTCGCGATGTCGTGCTGCCAGGCTCGGTAGGCGCCGCCGGCGGCGGGCACGGCCAGTTGCTGCGGGATCAGGAAATTGGTCGCGTAGCCATCGGCGACCATCCGCATCTCGCCACTCTTGCCGAGCTTCGCCACGTCTTTCGTCAGGATGACCTTCACGCGCTGCGTTCCTCCCTGCCGATCCAGGCCCGCATGCGCGGCACCAGACCGAGTTGCCTCATGACGTCGCCAGCGTAGCCGATCAGGCCGGGAACGCGGCGGATGGTCCGTCGGACCGCATTCGGCGTCAAGCGCCGCACCTGGGCGATGTCGCGATCGAACGCCGCCCGGTCTATGCCAAGGTCGTCGAGCTTTTCCTGGAGCAGGTCCTCGGGCACGCCTTCCAGGAACAGGTCGACGGCCAGGACGACGACCACGAGGTCGTCCACGCCGCCGATGATCGGCACAAAGTCCGGGATCAGGTCACGCCCGACGAGGAGGTAGCCGGCGGCCCCGGCCAGGAGTGCCTTCCGGCCGGCCGGCGTCCGATCATCGAGCACCAGCGCCGTCACGAGCCGAGCATAGGCCGGGATCCGGCTGGCGACGGGCAGGAAGGCGAGCAGCTTGAGCGCGCGCCCGAAGCCCGCGCGACCGCGCGATCCTCTGCTCGGCTTCGACTTGCTGCGTCCCATGTCCCTGGTGCCTCCTCGCTGCGGGGATGCCCGAGTCTACCAGTGTCCGAGTTCGCGACCGGGGAGGATGATGCCTCACCGGCCTTGACATCGAACGTGCGTTCGTTATGATGGTCGCAAGGAGGCGCGAGTGACCAAGCACGACGCCGATCGCAAGCTCAAGATCATCGATTACATCGCGGCGACCCTGCGGGCCCGTGGCTATCCGCCGTCGATTCGCGAGATGATGCAAGCGGTCGGACTGGCCTCTCCGTCCGCGGTCCACCACCATCTCCAGATCCTCGAGCGCGACGGCTACCTGGAGCGTGGGGCGGACCAGTCACGCGCGATCAGGCTCACACCAACGGCAGCCATGAAGCTTGGCCTGACGACGGAACTCGTGCCGCAGGCAACCACTGCCGATGCTCGCGTCCTGCCGATCGTCGGCGAGATCGCGGCCGGCGGACCGATCGAGGCCTACCAGGATGCCTCGGAGACGATGGCCATCCCGGACCTGCTCGCACCCGGGGGCGACGCCTACGTGCTGCGGGTGCGTGGCGACTCGATGATCGAGGCGCATATCGCGGACGGCGACTTCGTGCTGATCCGGCCGCAGACCACCGCCCGCAACGGCGACATTGTGGTCGCCCAGGTGGAGGAGAACGCGGTCACCCTCAAGCGATTCTTCAAGGAGAAGGATCAGATCCGGTTGCAGCCAGCGAATCCGGCCTACCCGGCACAGTTCTACGACAACGTGCGAATCCAGGGCAAGTTGATCGGCGTCATTCGCCGCCTGGACTGAGCGGGATCTCCACAGAGTCATCCACACGGGGCGCACAGCCGCCCGAAGTTCGTGGACGGAAGGCGGACTCGCCTCCGGCTTGGTGGACCGGTTCAGCGGCCGCTGAACACACAATGGCGACCATCCGCCGTCGGAGTTTGCCTCGCGTGATCGACCGTCTGCCGCCGCAAAGCCTCGAAGCCGAGCAGTCCGTGCTCGGCGCCATCCTGATCGACCGAGATGCGGTCATCGAGGTGGCCGAGTTCCTGCGGCCGGCTGACTTCTACCGCCAGGCCAACGCGCGGATCTATTCGGCCGCCCTGAACCTGTACGAGCGACGAGAGCCGATCGACATCGTGACCGTTGCCGAGGCGCTGGAGCGGAGCGACGAGCTCGAAGCCATCGGTGGCCGGGCCTACCTGTCGAGCCTGTCAAACGAGACCCCCACGGCGGTCCATGTCACCCAGTACGCCCGGATCGTCGAGCGCAAGGCCGTCCTGCGCAACCTGATCGGCGCCGCCGGTCGCATCGCCGGGATCGGCTATGAAGATCCGGCGGAGATCCAGGAGGCGATCGATCGGGCCGAGGCCGAGCTGTTCGCGGTCAGCCAGAAGCGGGTGGACGCCGGATTCAGCCCGCTCAAGTCGCTGCTCCACGACGCCTACGACCGGCTCGACTACCTGCATGCTCACCGTGGCGAGATCAGCGGCGTCCGAACCGGCTTCACCGACCTCGACACGCTTACGACCGGCCTTCAGAAGAGCGATCTGGTCGTGGTCGCCGCCCGGCCCTCGGTCGGCAAGACGAGCTTTGCGCTCAACATCGCCGAGCACGCCGCGGTTCGCGAGGGCAAGAGCGTGGGCGTATTCAGCCTCGAGATGAGCAAGGAGCAGCTCGTCCTTCGGCTGCTGTCGAGCGTCGCCAACATCGACTCGCAGCGGCTGCGCAGCGGCTTTCTCGAGGAGATGGACTTCGCCCGGATCGCGCCAGCGATGAACGCCCTCTCGGAAGCCCCGATGTACATCGACGACACGCCAAACATCTCGGCCATGGAGCTTCGAACCAAGGCCCGCCGGCTCCAGGCCGAGAGCGGCCTGGACCTGATCATCGTCGACTACCTCCAGTTGATGCAGGCGACCACGACCAACCGCGACGCCAATCGGGTCCAGGAGGTGTCAGAGATCTCGCGCGGGCTCAAAGGCCTGGCGCGCGAGCTGTCGGTGCCGGTGATCGCCCTTTCGCAGCTGTCACGCCAGCCCGAGATGCGCGAGTCGAAGGAGCCGCGCCTGTCCGATCTGCGCGAGTCGGGCGCGATCGAACAGGACGCCGACCTCGTGATGTTCCTGTGGCGCGACAAGGAGCGCGGCGCAGACGATCAGGAACAGGACGGTGAAGTGATCAGGTTGAAGCTGGCCAAGCACCGCAACGGCCCAACCGGCGAGATCGGCCTGTGGTTCAAGAAGAAGCAGACCCGCTTCGTGAGCTACGCCAGCGAGCGATACGCCGAAGCCGGATAGAAGAGGGCTTACTCCGACTCGTCCGGAAGCAGGGGCCGCAGCGCGAACGAATAGTGCCTGCCATCGCCAGGGCCGCTGAGCGTCAGCCCCTGGAAGCCACCCTGGTAGGGATCGATGCCCAACGTCTCGACATCCGCGACGGACATGATCCGGGCCGGTAGCTGCAGGCCGTTCGGGTCGGGACCGGGCACGAATGCAGCCGGCGCGATGTCGGTCCATGGCCACGGCCTGGCGCCTGGCGCACCTGGCTGGCCCTCGAGCAGGACGCCGCGATAGCGCTCGGGCGTGAACTCGGAGGTTGCGAAGTTGCCGTCGTTGTCGATGTTCCCAAGTCGGCTGGCCAGCCCGGCAAACGCCCCGCGGGCGAGGGCGTCCGGCCCACCGTCGAGCTCGAGGCCGAGCGCGTAGATCGACACCGTCTTCGAGACGCCACCCGCGTTGATCGTGAACTTCGCGGTGGGTGCATCCGCGATCAGGTCGTTGCCGTAGTTCGGTCGGGCGACGCCCAGGCCACCCTCGCCCAGGGCGTTGGCAAGGACATCCTGGATCTGCGCCTCGGTCAGCCTGGCGGTCCGGAACGGGCGCATCGGATAGACGGAGCCAATCGGATTCAACGGCTCCGCGGTGGGATTGCGAACGATGATGGTGCCGTCGCCATAGAGCGTGAAGATCGGCGCCTCCGTCGCCCGAAAGCTTGCCATGACGAACCCGCCACCCTCCTCGAACCGCAGCACGACATCGGTCGGCCCGGTCGGATGGTCGATCGCGCCGAAATCGGGCGTCGCGGTTGGCGCCGGCGAGCTCGGCGAAGACCCGTTCGAGGCGCCGCCGCTGCAGGCCGCAAGGGCAATGATCAGGACAGCCGACAATAGAGAACGCAACGGAGTAAGCATGGCGCCCCGACGCCTCCCCGTGCAGATCGGTTCCAGCGTCACAGATTCATCGGACCAGTTTCGTTTTGGGGGCTTCTGAGGGCTTGACGGCGCGCGTATCTTCTCCGCTATGAGTTCCGGGCCTGAGCCCGGGCCGACCGGGCGCACACCCCCACGAACAGGTGCATCCGTCGCCGACCCGTCTGCGGCCTGGCCCGGGCTCGACCGTCATGGCGTCCGAGCCGAGGAGGGTCTGCAGAGGGTGTACCAGGACCGCAGTCTGACCTGTCGCGATTGTCGCGAGGAGTTCAACTTCTCGGCCGGCGAGCAGGCATTCTTCGCCACGAAGGGGTTGACCAACGACCCCCAGCGCTGCCCGTCGTGCCGCGCCGTGGCCAAACGAGCTCGTGCGAGCGAGGGCCCGCGCGAGTTCCACGCCGCGATCTGCGGGGCCTGCGGGGGTCAGGCGATCGTACCGTTCGCGCCGCGCAACGACCGGCCCGTCTATTGCAGCTCCTGCTTCGACAAGGTTCGGGCAGGGACAGCGACCGGTGTGTCGGCCGGCGTCTAGCCGCCGCCAACCGTCCGAAATTCCCTGAGCAGCCACGAGGCCGGCCCGGCGACGGGTCGGCCTCGTGTCATGATGCGGGGAGGAGGGTGCACAAGGTGGGCGTCATCATCATCCGGGAGATGGTCGGCACGAGTCCCCGATCGTGGAGCGACGCGGCCCGCCAGGCCGTCGCGACCGCGTCGAAGACGGTGCGCAACATCGTGACCGTGGAGGTCGTGAAGTCCACCGCTGAGGTCCGCGACGGCGAGATCAAGGAGTACCGGGTCGAGGTCAAGATCGGCTTCGAGTACGAGGCCTGATCCAACCTGGCTGAACGATTGATGTACGCCCGGGGTCGCAGCTAATCGGCGGGTGAGCGGCGGTGGGCATCATGGCTCGCATGCCTGGACCTCACGCCCGCGTTGACATCACGAGCCAACGCTCCGTATCCTTCGCGCCGCCGCCCCACCTGCCGCCGCACGTGCGTGTCGCTACTTCGTGGGAGTCGGTCGCCGTTGGTCCAGGTTGGCCGTCCACCGTCGCGCGACCACCGCGCGGTATCAAAGGCGACGCGTTGAATCGTTCTCCCATCCAGGTCTCGAAGGTCCAACCTCCATCGCTCCGCGATGACACGCTGACCCGTGACCGGTTGCTGGACTGGCTGCACGCCAAGGCTCACGATCGGGTGATCCTCGTGCTGGCCGACGCCGGCTACGGCAAGACGACACTACTTGCCGACTTTTCGCGGAGATCGCGGCTGCGCACGCTGTGGTACCGCCTGGAGGATGACGACCGCGACTGGATCGCGTTCCTCAACCACCTGGTCGCCGCCGGCCGCGAACACGACCCGGCCTTCGCGCCGACGACAGCGGCGATGCTCGCCGATATGTCGATCGGTGGCCCAACGCGGGACGCCGCGATCGATGTCTTCCTGAGGGAGCTGCCAACCATCGCCGAGCACGGCGCGGTCCTGATCCTCGATGACTTCCACCTGGTCGACGAATCAGCCGACGTGCGGCAGATCGTGCGCGAGCTCGTGGCCCGGGCGCCCGAGCGCATGTCGATCGTATTCGCCAGCCGGCGGGCGCCGGCGATCCCGCTGGCCCGGCTTCGGGCGTCCGGCGAGGTGGCGGAGCTCGGCACGGAGGACCTTCGGTTCGACGTCGCGGAGACGAGCCGGCTGTTCACTGAGACGTACGGCCGCGCCCTCGATGCCGATGTGCTTGCCGACGTCGCTGCCAGGACCGAGGGCTGGGCCGCCTCGCTGCAGCTGGTCCAGGCCGCGCTGCGCGACCGTTCGCCGGCCGAGATCCGACGCTTCGTGCGGGGCCTCAGCGGCGCGGACCAGGAGCTCTACGACTACCTGGCCGAGGAAGTCGTGGGCGACCTGCCGGATGACCTTCAGCAATTCCTCATGCGCACGGCGATACTGCAAACGGTCAGCGCGGACATGGCCGCGGTCGTCGCCGAAACCGATCCTGCCGATGTCCATCGTCTAACGGCGTGGGCCGAGCGACTGACGCTATTGACGCGGCCGTCGAGATCGTCGCCAGGGCCGCGGCGCTACCACCCGCTGGTGCGCGAGTTCCTCGAGGCCCGGCTTCGCTTGTCGTCCGGCGACGCGACGGTCATCGTCCTCCATCGGAAGGCGGCTGAGGCGGCAGCATCCACGGATTGGCGTGCGTCGGCACACCATTATCGGGAGGCCGGAGACCTCCACGGAGTCGCATCCGTAGTGGCCGCCGCGATACCCGAGATCATGGGCAGCGGGCAGTACGTCGTGGCGGCCGAGCACATCGAGCACGTTCCGCCAGAAGCGCGATCGGCCGGGCTGAACCTGGTCAAGTCCCGGGTCGAGATGCAGCGGGGTGAGTTCGACAAGGCCCTTGCCCTCTCGAGCGCGGTCCTGGACACAGCCGAGCCGGGCTCCCCGGAAAGCGATCACGCGCTTCTGAATCTCACGACCATGTATTTGCACGCAGGGCAGAGTGCGAACGCGAACGATTTCGCCCGGCGACTGAAGGAGACAAGCAACAGCGATCAACTAACCCTCATCGCAGATGGAATGCGCTTGATCGTCTCGGCTAGCAGCGATGGGAACGTCGACTTACTGTCGAGGCAGCTGCTCGCCATGGCTGAGCAGCAGCGCGGCATTCACCCGCACTACTTTGGCGTTTCGATGCTGAATCTGGCCGTCATTTCGATCCTGCGAGATGAGCCCAGGCTTGCGATCGAACGCGCTGATCAAGCCATCGACGTACTACGCGATACGTCGTCGCAGATCGAACTCTCGTCGGCGCTCATGGCCAAGGCGAGTGCGTTGACGATGCTCGGGCACTTGGACCGAGCGGCTGCGGAGTTTGAGATAGCCTCCAAACTCGGCCAGGCGGAAGCCGCGCTCGAACGTGCGGATCTCGCGGATTCATACGACGATCCCGATAACGCCTTGGCGCTCCTCGACGCCGTGGACGGAGCCGCAACCCTGAATCTCAACGACCGCCTTGCGCTCGATTTGCAGACGGTGCGCTTTCTTGCCCGCCGAGGACGCCATGAGGAGGCGATCTCCCGCATGTCGGAGATCCACCCGCAGATGGCGGGCGCATTCCCCGGGGAGGCGACCGCGCGACTGGCTACCGCGGCGTACGTGGCAGCGGCGGCTGGATCCTCCGACTCCATGACCCTTGCACGAGGGGCCCTTGAGGCAGGAAAGCGCCAAGGCGCAGAGCGCTGGCGGCGCGTCGCTCAGCTCCTTAGCGGCTTCTCGGCGACGGATCTGGAGTTCTCGACCGCGATCGCATCGATCGGCGTCGCATCTCCGTGGAGCGTTACTTTCATCGCTGACCTGGTGGGTCGAAGACTCGACACCCTTGAAGGCGAGGCCATTTCGGCGATCGCCGATGCAGCGATCTTGCACCCAGCGCGTTGGCGGTTCGTGCTTCGTGAGATTGTTTCAGCGGCTCCAGCCGGCTCTGGCCTGAACGCGGCCCGACTTCTCGAGTCGATCGGAGATCGATCCGACATTCGAAAGTTGAGATTGTTCGCCCGTCGCCAGCGGAGGCTGACCGGGGCATCCACACTCGGGAAGCGGCTGGCTAGAAGGCTTGCGGATCGAGTCTTCATCGAGGATCAGAACCGCGTCGCCATGCAAGTCGGAGAGCGACAGGTATCCGGCTCGGCGATCAGGCGGAGGGTGCTGGCGCTGTTGTGCTTTCTCCTGACCAAGCCGGACATGTCGAGTACTCGCGATCAAGTGCTCGACGCGCTGTGGCCTGACCTCGATCCCCTGGACGCGATTAACTCGCTCAATCAGACCGTCTACTTCCTTCGGCGCGTGCTGGAGGAAGACTACGTCGACGATCTCTCGCCCGGGTACGTCCACCATGATTCGGACATGATCTGGCTGGACAGCGACCTGGTGTCAAGTCGAAGCAATGAGTGCCGGCGCATGATCAAGGCGCTGCCAGTCTCGCCTACTCCAGATCAGGTCCTCGCGCTCGCACGCGAGTACGCCGGCCGATTCGCGCTCGACTTCGAGTACGAGGAATGGGCCGCCCCATATCGTGACTGGCTTCACGCCTCGTTTCTGGAAGTCGTGGAGCGCGCCGTGACCGGCGACATCGAGACCGGGCACTTCGAGCGGGGCATCAACCTTGCCCGCCGTGTGCTCGATATCGATCCGGGAGCTGAGCAGGTGGAGGTATCGCTCCTGCGCCTGTATCGCGCGAGCGGTGCCCACGCCGCGGCGGCGGAGCAATACGGCCACTACGCCGGCGTGATGCGCGAGCAGCTCGGTATCGAGCCGCCACCACTGGAATCGCTATAGAGATAGGTAAGGTTCCGTATTGACCGGGGCGTTTCGGGATCCATATAGTCCGGCCACTTCCTAGTACGCAAGTACTGGTAGGTACTGTCAATACGCTCGGACGCGCTGAAGCCTCCACCTGAAATGGGCACTTGGGGTGGGGCAGAGCGAGTAGTGCAACCGACCGACCACAAGTCTGGTCGGTTTTCGTGTTCTTGGAGCACGAGGGCCGCGAAGGAGGATCGAGCGTGAGTCCCGAGATGACCCTCAAGGGTTGGTAGGAGCCTTCCACATGAAGGCCAGATTCGTACGCATCGTGATGGCACTCTAGAGTGTTGGCATGATTGCACTAGCCGGGGGAGCCTCCCTGCGAGGTTTCTAGTACGTTTGGGGCGATTACCCGGGCGACAGTCGAAGGACTAGAGTTCGGAGACGTCGCCCCAACGTACGAGGCGGTACATGCCGCGGTCTCTGAAGCTATACATCGCCGGGGTCGTGACCTTGAGCGTCTTGGCGCTCATTGTCGCGACTTTCGCGTTTCCGGCCGATCCCAGGATCGCTGTTGGGGTCGACCTCGAAGCAGGGGTAACGCCGGGCGAGTTCGACGTCATCCTGGGTGTTCTCTTCTGGACCGTACTGACTTTGATCGCCTCGGCATTGCCGGTGAGGCTACCGCTCGGGACCCAACAGGCGGTGGCCATGGCCCCCCTCCTCGCCGCACTCACGCTGGGCGGTCCCGCGGTGGGTGGGTGGGTTGCAG